>JBCECD010000025.1:0-11544 GCA_039206745.1 Bdellovibrio sp.
CTCACGGGACGTCCATGAGGACAGAAGCTTGAAAGAGGGAACTGGTCCATGTCTCGCAGGAGACTGCGCATCTGCTCCACCCCCAAAGCCTGTCCAGCTCTGACAACAGAGTGACAAGCCATGGTCGCACAAATATCGCCCACCGCCCGCTCGAGAGAATAACTTCCGCCCTGTTCAACCATCTCCGTGGCCATCTTATCCAAGATAGAACCCAGAGCCGACTCCTTGATAATTAAAGGCGCTGCTTTCACCCCGACTGTCCCCGGCCCTAAAGCCTCAATATGCACACCCAGTCTTTGAATTTCAGAGGTCAAAGAGAGCAGAGCCTCCACTTTTTCTGGTGACATATCGAGGGCCAAAGGGAACAAGAAATCTTGCACATCAACCTGCCCCCCTTTCCAGGCACTCATCAACTTTTCAAAGACCACACGCTCATGGGCCGCATGCTGATCGACAAACACCAACTTATCAGCGGACTGAGTGACGATGTAGGTCAGATGAGCCTGCCCCAAAACCTCCAATGAAGACCAGTAACCTAGGGGCTCGAGAGCGATACTCGTGCGCATTTCCTGGCGGGACTTCGCTGCTTCAGCCAAAGCTTGATAACCCACTTTCGGTTCCTCGGGAAAAGAAGTCGGCGGGGTGAAAACTTTTTTCTGAAATTGCGTTGTCTGCAAAGTGGAGTCGTGAAAACTCAAATTTTCACCACCGACAAAGACAGGCGTCTCAACCAGAGCACTGTTCGTCACAAAAACACCAGGCTCCACAGCTGCGGAGAAAGACGGCTCCATGGCAGACACTCGCTGCGGGGTTGGCACCCAAGGAGCCAGCTCCAAGGTGCTTCGCAAAGCTCCGGCCACAGCCCGGAACGCCAGAGAAGGATTTTGAAATTTCACCTGTGACTTGGTGGGATGAATATTAACATCCACACTGTCTGGATCCGTCTCCACCCACACCACGGCAATAGGG
Organism: Bdellovibrio sp.; assembly: GCA_039206745.1. GTDB lineage: Bacteria > Bdellovibrionota > Bdellovibrionia > Bdellovibrionales > Bdellovibrionaceae > Bdellovibrio. The sequence goes on from JBCECD010000025.1 coordinate 970, forward strand.
TATTCTCCATGCATCAGCAGATTGCGATAAGCTTCATTCACAGCCGCCTGCAAGCTGCGATCTTGAATCCACCGATTTTGCGCGAACAACCAGATGTTCTTGGCCGTCTTCGCAACATTATGCGGATCTGCAAACACAGCATAGGCACGAACATTTTCCCGAACCGCCTCTCCAACAAAGAGAGGCTTGATTTCCAAGATTTGCTCCACGCGCTCTTTGCGCGAAGAACATGCCGGCCAGAAGTGCACCAACTTGCCATTTTCCTGAATGCGCATCTCGACCTGAGGATGTGACAAAGCCATGGCTTTAAGCGTGGTTTTAATAGCTGTGTTTTCCGCCGCATCTGATTTTAAGAATTTCAATCGCGCGGGCGTATTATCAAAAAGATTCTCGATCAGAATCGTGGTGCCTTGCGAGCCTCCCACCTCATCAATCTCTCTTTTGCGACCGTAGTCGCTCACTAACTGGTAGGCAGTTTCATCATTGGACCGGCGCGAGGTCAGCGTCAACTTGCTGACCGCAGCGATACTCGCCAAAGCCTCACCCCTAAAACCAAAAGTGCGCAACTTCCATAGATCTTCTGTTTGCGAAATTTTACTGGTGGCAAAACGATCGAGAGCTTTCGGCAAATCTTCAGGAGTCATGCCGTGACCGTTGTCACTCACCTTGACGATGCGCCCGCCATCGAAAAACTCCACGTGCACCCGCGTGGCACCAGCATCAATGCTGTTCTCAACAAGCTCTTTCACCAAATGAGCGGGGCGCTCCACCACCTCACCAGCGGCAATTTGATCGACAACTTCAGGGGATAAAATTTGAATGGACATAGGAGGAATTTGCATGAGGAGCCGACTGAAGTCCACCCCATTTATGCGCCGCGCCCGAATTAAAAATCCCAGCCTAAATTCAGGCCAAAGCCATAATAGCGAGTTCTCTCCCAATAATACTTTGCATCGGTGCGCAGAGACAAATCTCCCAGCCGAAATGCCAAACCAATATTAAACAGAGCACCCAAGGTCATGTCATCTGCCGCATAGGCAAGGGTCTTTGTCCCCTGAGGCACCTCGATATTCAGGTGCGAGTATTTAAACAGAGGACCAAAGCCATAGTAAAACAAGTGAGTCTTACTCTGCGGCAGCACTGTTTGAAATAAAAAATCCACGAGGAAAATAAAACCATCCGCACTCTTCTTGGTCACATCGGCATAATAGCTGGGGGCTCCAACATGCACCAAGATATTGCTCTCTGTGTAGATTTCACCATCAAAGAGAGTGTTATAACCATTAAACTTCACGCCAAAAAAAGGCAGATACGTCGAGCGCTCCTGCCCCAAGGTGTCTTCCGTGTAGTTGATATACTCAATCACTGGCCCACGATAACGAGTGGCAAAAAAAGGTTTTCTCTTTTTTTCTTTTTCCTCAGCCTTGGGATTTTTCTTTGGCACAGGAGCGATACGATGCACTCCGGGCTTAATATCCGTGTCCGCAACCCAGCCTAAGACACCTGGCTTTAAACGAATTTTATAAAAAGGCCCTCTTTTACCCGTGGAGATATGAAAGACTGCACCGCGCTTAAGAGTCTCAATCACCGGCGCATCAAAGTCCGCTTCCTGATAGACCAAGGCCCCTTCATTTAAGATGGTGCCCTGCTGGGCTTGCGCCTCAGCTCGGCCTGAGCTGAAAAAAATCAACCCGATCACGCCTAGAACCAGAAAAAGGCCGTGCATTTTATTTCTTAAAGCGCATAAGCCAGACACGATAAAAAGCCTCAATCACGATTTTCATAGACATTTTACTTTGCCCTACTCGGCGATCTTCAAACACAATCGGAGACTCCGCTCCACGAAAGCCTTTACGCAAAGCTTTGTATTTTAATTCAATTTGAAAACTGTATCCGTTAGATTCCACGCCCGACAGATCAATCGCATGCAGCACTTCGCGCTTCCAGGCATTGAAACCGCCAGTCCAATCGTTCAAAGGGAATCCCAAGATAAAACGCGCATAGAGTCCTCCTCCGCGCGAAATGATCTTACGCAAAATCCCCCAGTTGACCGTGCGTCCCCCCTCAATATAACGAGAGCCAACCGCAAAATCATGACTCTGCAACTTTTGCAGCAGCGGCCCCAGATCCTCCGGTCGATGAGAGAAGTCCGCATCCATTTCAGTCAAAGCTTCGTACCCTTGATCCAAACCCCACCGAAATCCTGCAATGTAGGCTTTTCCCAAACCCTGCTTACCGGGGCGAGACAACAGATGAATTTGCGGATACTTTTTTTGCATTTCCCGCACCACAGCCCCCGTCCCATCCGGAGAGTTGTCATCCACAACCAAAATATCAACTCCCAGATTCTGTCCCAGAACAGCCGGAATGATATTTTGAATGTTTTCTTTTTCGTTATAGGTCGGGATCACGATCAATGTTTTCATGCCTCTTTAAGCTGTCATAAAGATGGCACAATAGCAATCATCGGTTTGATATCACATTGTGCGACACCCTTAATTCACGAGGTTTTATTTAAACAGAACGCGAAACCAAGCTGCCCTTTTTCTTTGTCTGCAGGGCTTTCGCTTTTTCAGCGGGAATGGCCGGCAAATTAAGGGGCTTGGTCAGAAGATATTGAGGACTTTGCTTGCGCAACTCCAATTGTTCACGCACTTTGCCCGCCGCCTGATCTGGATTCTTGATATAGAGAATCGGATCAAACCCACATTGTCGACAGACAACCGACAGGCGCCAGCGCAGCTTCACAAAAGTTTCTGAAATCGCCAAACACACAACGAAGACAATCATCACTCGCGGATCGTATTGCTGCCAAATGAGGAACATGATCACTACAGAAGCCAAGGCACTGGCCAGGACATTCATCAGTGAAATATTCTTTTTACGATAAATACGACGAGGACTTTTACAAAAAGCACAGAAACAGTTATGACGCTTGCGAAATAGAGAAAACATATAACCATTGTGCCAACAACAAGGTCCAGAACGAAAGATGAATTTTTGAAAAAAGACAAAGTCTTGTTACACTAAGGGTATGAATAAAGCCAAAACAATTCCATTCGTTCTCGTCGCTCTTTTCCTTTTAAGTTCTCCCACCTTGGTCCAGGCTGCGCCTGCGAGCTCAGACTATCAAGAGGTCAGTTATGATGATCTTCTTAATGAGCTGGCGACACAAAAACAGACTTTGATCCGCAAACAACAAGATCCCACCTACAATGAACTGCGCTTGCACGCCGGGATCGGTTACGCCAACTCCTTCACCAACATTTCCAGCCAGAAACAAAACTTCAATCGCCATGCCACAGGGATTCAGCTCTCTTTGGGCACAGACTTCACTCCAAACTGGTACTCTGAAGGGATTTTCAGAAACTACGGCGTCACCACCGATGGCAGCGAAGAGATGACTCTGCGTGAGTTGGATTTAAAGCTCGGCTATAAAGACAAATTGCAGAGCATTTGGTCTTACTCTTTGAGTTCCGGTCTGTCCCAGCGCTTTTTGCGTTTTACGGATCCTTCCCGCGATATTGATGTGGATGACACCACTCCTTCGTTGGTGATCTCCTCTGGCGTCTTCGCCCAAGTTCATCGCAATCTCTCGATCGGGGCTGAATTCAGCACTCGCAGTGCTGTGGTCAACAGGACCGCCGACAAAAATTCCTTCGACTTCGCTTTGCGCTTGAGCACCTCTCTCTAATTTCTACGAATCCCGTTGCCAGTTTCGGCACGGGATTCTTATACTGTCTCCATGGATTTACTACTGGGGACTTTCACTCTTCTGATCATGGCCTTGGCCTTAGCTTTCTTCTCCAATCAATGGAGAAGACAACATCAGCGCCAGGACTTCCCCCTTCATCCGAATTGCCTGCTGACGCGATGGCCTTTGGTTTTTGTAACAGGGCCGCGTTCTCTTTTTTACTTTCGCGCTTACTGGAATCTCTACACCCCTTACCTAGCCGAACATGGTTATGAGGTTTTTATCGTTCACCTTCCTTGGAATAAAATGGAGGCCCGGCAGCAGCAATGGCGACTTTTTTTAAAGGAACAGGAAGCGCAGAAGAAGCCCTTTCATCTCTTTATTGATCACGAAAGCCATCACGATTTGGCAGCCTTTATTCCCGCCCCCTCTGCTGACTTGGTCTTAAGCATCACCGAAGTCACCGATGAAGATGAAGTTGAGGATCCGGCAATACCGGAGACCGCAATCAGAGCCTACGAGATTCTGAAATGCCCGCCGCCGACAAAGACGGCTTCCTTTTTTCTGGATTTCTCCTACCGTCTGCACAAATGGATGATCAGACGAACTCATCCAACCTCACTGAGTGCGCTGGGAGGGGAGCCCACAACAGCACTGAACAACAGCCGACTTTTACTCGAGCGTTGTCGTCGTTTAGCGGAAGAGGATGTACAAAGACCTTAGTTTATCCTTGCCTCTGTCAATACGAAGTGATGCAATGAAGACATGAATGATTATCGAGATGTCACTCCCAAAGCTTCCCATGCGGAAACGGCAAAAGAAGTTTTTTCTTATGTCATTAATTTCTTACGTCATCCTGTAGAACGCATTAAAACTCTGCCCGACTGGAATTGGCCGGTTTTGATTGTGACCTTGGTTGTTCTGTCGATGGCCTCGGGCGCTCTCACAGGTTTGGTTCCTCCGAACTTCTTCCGCCTGATGGGGGGAATCATCATTTCTCCTTTGGTCGGAGTCGTGACAACATTTATCGGGGCTCTTTTTATCTATTATTATTTTCAAGTGTACGAGAAGAGAACTTGCTCTCTTCGCCGTATTTTCACCCTGATCCTGTTCGCAAACATTCCCTTTTTCATTTTCCAAGTAGGCTCCGAAATCATTCCACCGATCACCTTGGTGGGATTTGCCTTCACCGCCCTCCTCATAGCTGTCGGCCTCGCTGAGAATTTTCAAATGGACAAGCGCCGCGCCATCCGTCTGGTGACAGTCTTACTGGCTCTGGTCTTCATCATCTGGCTTTGGAACAGAATTGATATTTCACGCATGGACCGACTGGGATAAGAACTTCCGCTCTTAATGAACCTACCACGCCTTTGTATTCTCAAGGCGTGGTAGCTATCGGACACACTTAAAGAGGGCAACTCTTTCCAGGATACCAGTTCTTTTCAGCACAAGCCTCTCCGTTACATAGCCCTCCTCAGTTTCTAAATGAAAAGGTAATGCAAAAACGGAGAGAAAATCTTATTTCACTTCTCATAGTTGAATCTCAGTTGAGAACATGATCACTTTTTTCGAGCAGAGATAGCTCTTTAAAATCTTTTGCATTAAGGTACCGAGGAATTTTTATTGAGGAGGACCTTCATGACATCTCTTTTTTTCTCGATGCTTTTGTTCACCACATCTTTTGTTCATGCCACCACCTTCACTGGTGTCGATGGCAAAAAAGTAGAAGTTCAAAATCCAAAGCGGGTGATCGCTTTAAACACTTCCACAGTGGAAGTGTTGGTCGCTCTCGGCAAAGCAGATCTTATCGTCGGCGTGGACGCGGGGTCTCTGCACCCTGAAGAGCTGATCAAAACAAAAACCAATCTCGGCCACCCTTATCGTCCCAATGTGGAGGGCATGATCAGCCTCAAACCCGATTTGGTGATTGCGCCAGAAGAAAATCTTCCCGCTGTCACAGCAGAGCAGTTGCGCTCAGCCAAAATCCCCGTGTTGATTCTCGAAAACTCCGCCCAAGACGGCGTTGAAGGCTTGAAAAGACGAATCGCTTTATTAGGACAAGTTTTTTCAGCGGAAAAAGAAGCCACAGCTCTCATCACTAAAACAGAAAAAGAAATGGCTGAGGTGGCCGAGCTTGTAAAGAAAAATGGGCAAACTCCAAAGATCTTTTTCCTCTACGCTCATGGTCCCGGTGCCGCTTTTATCTATGGAACCCACACGGGCTCCCATGAGCTTATTAAAGCTGTTGGCGGCACCAACTCCGCCGACTTCACTTCTGGCAGCAAGCCCTTAACGGCTGAGGCCATGGTGCAAGCCTCTCCGGATGTCATTATCATGCTGGGCCGCGGGCTCAAAGCCTTAGGCGGTATTGAAGGTGCTTTGAAACTGCCAGGAGTGACTCTCACTCCTGCTGGAAAAAAGAAAGCCATCATCCAGGTGGATGACAGCATCCGCTGGATTGGCCCGCGCTTTCCGCAATTTGCCAAAGCTCTTCTGTCAGACATGGAAAAAGCGAAATAGGCTTGGAGATTGTTTTGCGCCCTCAAAAATCTTATTTAGTTTTTCGTCGACGAGGCACGTTTTTCTTCCTCGCTATTATTCCCACACTGATTGCCAGTCTGATATTTTCGATGGGTATGGGAGCTGTTGAGATTTCACCAGCTCAAGTGATCTCCATCTTGGCAGCAAAAGTAGGCTGGCAGCCCTGGGCGGATTTTTCAGAGCAGCAGGAGGCTGTACTCTTCGCCATTCGCTTTCCTCGCGTGGTCTTGGGAATGGTAGTCGGAGCGGGATTGGCTGTCTCGGGGGCCGCCATGCAGGGGCTCTTCCGAAATCCTCTGGCTGATCCGGGGCTACTCGGAATATCCAGTGGTGCCTCACTCTTTGTCGCCTGCACCATTGTCTTGAATATCAATATCTTTGGTCTCTACACACTTCCCCTGGCCGCTTTTCTTGGAAGCATTCTGGCTATTTCTGTTATTTATGCTTTGGCTCAACAAGATCGAAAAACAAATGTCGCGACCATGCTTTTAGCAGGTATTGCCATCAACGCTCTCTGCGGCTCCGGCACAGGCCTCTTCACTTTTCTGTCAACAGATGAACAGCTCCGCACCATCACCTTTTGGCAGATGGGCTCCTTGGGTGGAGCTTCTTGGTCCGCCGTTCTCAGCGCCAGTCCGTGGATTCTTCTCTGTGTTGTGCTGATGCCTCTGCTTGCCAATGCCTTGAATGCACTCCTTTTGGGGGAGAACAACGCTCGACATTTGGGTGTCCCGGTTGAAGTGGTCAAATGGATGATCGTAGTCTTGATCGGCCTGGGTGTTGGCGCCGGCGTTTCGGTGGCTGGTATGATCGGCTTTGTGGGTCTGGTCGTCCCTCATGTTGTCAGAATGTTTGTCGGCCCCAATCATCGTATTGTTTTACCAGCCTCGGCTTTATTAGGCTCTCTTCTTTTAGCCCTGGCTGATTTATTGGCGCGAACCGTGGTGATTCCGATGGAACTGCCCCTAGGCATCGTCACCTCTATGTTAGGGGGGCCTTTCTTCCTCTATCTGTTGTTGCAAAGTAAAAGGAGAGGGCGTTTATGAGTTCACTCCTCACTGTTAAAAATTTAAACTTTGAAATTCAGGGTCGTCAACTTCTTCAGGATATTGAATTCTCTCTGGCCTCTGGCGAGCTGCTAGTCGTCATCGGTCGCAATGGCGCCGGTAAGAGCACACTCTTAAAACATCTGACGGCGGAGCAAAAAAGCGCCTCAGCTCAGATCACTCTGTTTGGACAAGAGCTCCGTTCTCACAGAGTCAAAGATCTGGCGAGACAAAGAGCGGTCTTGGCTCAAAACACGCCTCTCAACTTTGATTATAAAGTTTTGGAAGTGGTGATGCTCGGACGCATTCCTCATCAAAAATATCAGAAGGAGACGGCAGAGGATTTTAAGATCTCCTGTGAATGCTTGGCTACGGTCGGGCTTACAGGCTATGAGAACCGCGATTATCTCACTCTCTCCGGAGGTGAGCAGCAGCGTGTTCATCTGGCTCGTGTGCTTGCTCAATTAACCACTCTCTCGCCGCAACCTCGTTTGCTGTTTTTGGATGAGCCCACCAGCAGCCTGGATATCTCCCATCAACATCAAGTGCTCGATGTCGTGCGCGATCTGACTCGGCAGAATATGGGTGTCTTCGCAATTCTCCATGATCTGAACTTGGCTGCGCAATATGCTGATCGTATTTTAGTGCTTTCAGAGGGGCGTGTCTTAGCCCTGGGAAAGCCCTTTGAAGTGCTCACCAGCGACATCTTGCGAGAAGCTTTTCACCACGAAGTTCTCGTCACCAAACACCCTCATCATGATTTTCCTCTGGTGATTTCCACTCATGCGAACAGGACCCTCGAATCTAGGAAATCATGATGACCTCTCGATATTTTTTTAACACAAAGGCCCGCTTATGCTTCATAATGGTGAAATGAAAAAAATCCTCTTCATCTCTGCTCTCAGTCTCTTTTCATCTTCTGTTTTTGCCCAGGATTGGCGAACAGCCACACGCGCCAGTGCTGGCCTGGCTCCCAATCCTCAGGAAGAAAAAAGAGCTGTGGTTCAAGTTTACGCCGCACGCACCGTGAATTGGCGAGGCTACTTTGCCGTGCACTCCTGGATCGCCACCAAGGCTGCCGATGCGGACGCCTACACCACTTATCATGTGATTGGCTGGAATGTGCGTCGAGGTCTTTCCGCGGTTCGCATTGAACAGGATGTCCCAGATCGCCATTGGTTTGGTGCCAAACCCGAATTGATCGAATCTCTGGTCGGTGAAGAGGCGGAAAAAGCCATTCCTCAAATTGATCACCTGGCCAAAAACTATTTTTATCAAGACACCTACCGCGCCTATCCGGGACCTAACAGCAATACTTTTATTTCTCATATCATCCGTGAAGTCCCCGAACTGCGAGTGGAGCTGCCTCCACACGCTATCGGTAAAGACTGGATTCATGACGGTCAACTCGCCGGCTGGAGTGAGACTAAAACAGGCGTGCAACTGTCTCTTTTTGGAATGCTAGGGCTGACTCTTGGCCTTAAAGAAGGCATTGAACTGAATCTATTAGGACTGAATTTTGGTGTGGATTTTCTGAGGCCGGCTCTGAAACTACCTATGGTCGGTCGCCTCGGAATGAAAGACAAATAACACTCCCAATCAACTTTCCACCAGTGGGCCGTATGCTCGTCTCTCTTCGCCCTGGAACACCTATAAAAATCCTCGAAGACTCAGGGTCCTTTTTTAAAGTAGCTATTTTAGATCTCAAACAAGATTTGCTTCCCGGAGAGGAGCCCGTCGGATATGTCTTGAAAAACATATCCATGACGAGCTTGCAGATTCTCTTTTAGATTGGCTGGACGAGCGCGAGTTTTAATTATGCGCGGCCTGTAGAGCCAAAACCACCGGCGCCACGTGCGGTGTCACTGAGCTCATCCACGACTTCGAATTGAGCTTGAAAAACAGGAGCAATCACCAATTGAGCACAGCGCTCTTGATCACTGATCGTGATGGTCTCGCGACCTAAATTCACCAGAATAATTTTCACTTCTCCGCGATAATCCGCGTCGATTGTACCGGGCGTGTTCAAAACAGTCAGACCATTTTTAGCTGCCAAGCCACTGCGCGGACGCGATTGAATCTCATAGCCCAAAGGAATTTCAAAAGACAAACCCGTCGGAATCATCGCTCGCTCTCCCGGATTCAAAGTCACCGGACCCGCCAATTGGGCACGCACATCAAAACCACTGGCCCCCGCAGACTGATACTGTGGCAACTCACCGTGGAAATTCTCTAGTTTTTTAATTTTTACTTTCAACTTTTGCATGCACTTCTCCTCGATGCGATATTTTACAGAGCTAGATCCTGCCACCAAGTTTGCAATTCTGTCACGCCAGAGCCCAACAAAACACCAGAGGCCTGCTCTAAATTCAATTCCTGACGGATATAGTGATTCACAGAATCCACTGTCACACCTTTGATTTCCTCAATAATGGAATCAACGGATCGGTACTTTTCAAAGACAAGTTCATTCACAGCCAGGGACGTCATCCGATTCTCAATATCATCTGAGCCCAACAGAATACTGCCGATCACCTGGGTTTTAAACATTTCCACCTCATACTTGGAAACACCCTGACGACGCAATTTGGTCAGCTCTCGCGAGATCAGATCGCCCACTTTGCGAGCATTCTTAGTTTCAGTTCCGGCATAAACCGTCAGCATTCCCGAATCAATGTGCGTATTCAAACTGGAATGAATGGTGTAGACTAAACCCTTTTTCTCACGCACACTCTGGTACAAGCGCGATGTCATACCACCACCCAACAGAGTGTTGGCAATCACCGCTTCAAAGCGATATTTATCCCGAAAACTCGCTGTCGGAAAACCCAGGAGCATATGAACCTGCTCGGCCTGTTTTTCCACAACATGACGACGTTTCAACCATCGAGGAGCACGACGACGAGAAACCAAAGAGCCACTCTTTTTACTCCCCAGACGTTGCACAACCCCTTCCATCAATTCCGCGTGATCCAAACAACCCGCAGCACTGACGATAATATTTTTTCCGGAGTAAGTTTTTTTATAGTAATCCAAAACCTGCTTCTGCTTCATCTTCGCAATCGAAGCCGGACTGCCTAGAATAGGCCGAGCTAAAGGATGAGCACCGTAGACCTTCTCATAAAAGACGTCATAAATAACCTCCTCATGATTGTCCTCGGACATCGCGATCTCCTGCAAGATCACGCCTTTTTCCAAAGCGAACTCTTTTTTGTTCAAATGCATATTGGAAACAAGATCCGCCAGCACATCCAATGCTTTTTCCCAATGATCTTTTAAAACCAGGGCATGATA
>JBCECD010000025.1:11554-14563 GCA_039206745.1 Bdellovibrio sp.
GTGTACTCTCGCGTGGTGTAGGCATTCAGCTCGCCACCAAGAGCCTCTAATGATTTAGCAATTTGATAGGCGGAACGAGTCTTAGTCCCTTTAAAGACCAAGTGTTCCAGCAGATGGGAGATGCCCACCACCTCAGGTGTTTCGTCCCGAGTCCCCGTTAAAACCCAAATACTGATGGAGACCGCACGGGAAGCCGGGTGCAATTCACTCACAACCCGGATTCCATTTGAAAGTTCAGATTTCTTGAACTGAGGTGTTATCACAGAAATTACTGTAAAAGAGCCTTGCGAGAAAGTTTGATACGACCAGCACGATCGACTTCCAAAACCTTCACGTCAATCACTTCGCCCTCTTTCAAAACATCTGTCACAGCACGCACACGCTCATTAGCAATCTCAGAGATATGCAAAAGACCTTGTGTATTAGGAAGGATTTCCACAAAAGCACCGAACTCAGCGATTTTCACAACACGGCCTTTATAAGCCTTGCCGACTTCTGCTTCCGCGCAGATGTCGTTGATCATCGCAATCGCTTTTTTAGTCGCTTCAGGATCCGCCGAAGCAATGTGGATTGTTCCATCATCTTCGATCTCAATCTTCACTCCCGTTGCTTCCGTGATTCCACGAATCACTTTACCACCAGAACCGATCACTTCACGGATCTTATCTGGTTTGATTTTGATTGTTTCAATACGAGGAGCAAATTCAGAAATTTGACCGCGTGGAACTTTGATCACTTTTTCCATCTCATTCAAGATGTGAGAACGACCGTCTTTCGCTTGCGCCAAAGCTTGCTCCATCACTTCAAAAGAAACAGAGTCAATCTTGATATCCATTTGCAAAGCAGTGATACCTTGAGTTGTTCCCGCTACTTTAAAGTCCATGTCGCCCAAGTGATCTTCATCACCCAAAATGTCCGTCAAAACGGCAACGCGAGAACCTTCTTTGATCAGACCCATAGCGATACCCGCCACGTTTCCTTTGATAGGCACGCCTGCATCCAACATCGCCATCGTTCCCGCACAAACTGTTCCCATGGAAGAAGAACCATTTGATTCCAAAACTTCTGATACAACACGAATTGTATAAGGGAATTTTTCATGATCCGGCAATACAGCTTTCAACGCACGCTCAGCTAAGTTACCGTGACCAATTTCACGACGACCTTGACCACCAAAACGACCCACTTCACCCACAGAGTAAGGAGGGAAGTTATAATGCAACATGAATTTGCGTTTTTGTGTGCCTAACAGCGCATCAACCATTTGCTCATCATCACCTGTTCCCAAAGTCACAGTGCCCAAGCATTGAGTTTCACCACGTGTGAACAAACCGGAACCGTGAGCTCTTGGCAACAGACCCACTTCATTGCTGATCGGGCGAACTGTTTTCACATCACGTCCATCAATACGAACCGCGCGATCCAAAATCATCGAACGAGCTTCGTGATACTTCAGCTCCTCAACAATAGCCGCCAATTCCTTTTTACGTTGTTTCAACAAATCTTTGTCAGCGATATTGGCCAACAAAGATTGCTCTGCTTCCGTCTGAGCCAAAGCCGCCGCCGCATAACGATCCTGTTTTACACGCATTGCCAATGCCGCACTGATTTTAGATTTCAAGAAAGTCTCCGCCTGAGAGCGGAAATCCGCATCGATAGACGCCGTCGCAAAAGTACGTTTTGCTTTTGAACCGGTTTTTTCGCGCAACTCATCTTGAGCATTCAAAAGAGGCATCATTGACTGATGACCAAACTTCAACGCCGCCAAAACATCAGCTTCAGAGATAAAGCGAGTTTCACCTTCCACCATCAACAGACCGTTGCGAGTTCCCGCTACGATCACGTCCATGTCAGATTTTTCCATCTGCTGTGGAGTGGGATTGGCCACAAATTGCCCGTCAACACGACCTACTTGCACAGCCGCTGTCGGGCCATTGAACGGAATATCAGAAACATGCAAAGCGGCGGAAGCTCCCAAGCTTGCCAAGATTTCCAGAGGGAAAGCGCCATCTGCAGAAAGAACCGACGCCACAACTTGTGTCTCATGACGATAACCTTCAGGGAAAGAAGGACGAATAGGACGGTCAATCAAACGTGCTGTCAAAATAGCGTCGTTGGTCGGCTTACCTTCACGCTTGAAGTATCCACCAGGAATTTTACCTGTGGCATAAAATTTCTCAATGTACTCAACAGTCAGAGGGAAGAAATCCAACTCTGATACTTTTTTTGAGGATACGGCAGTGACAAGAACCATATTGTTGCCACAAGAGACAAGAACCGATCCATCGGCTTGTTTTGCCAAACGGCCTGTTTCGATGGTGATTTGTTTTCCCCCCACCGAGGTGGTGACAGTCGTTTTCATTAAATCTCCTTGAATAATTCCCAAAGCCTGCTGCTTTGCTGTTGTGCTAGAAAAGTTTGAAGGGGCCTTCCCGCCCCTTCAGAATTCAAAATTACTTACGGATCTCAAGAGCTTTGATAAGATCTTGATATTTCTTCACATCTTTGCGGTGAAGGTAATCTAAAAGCTTTCTTCTTTGATTGACCATTTTGACCAGACCACGACGACCGTGGAAGTCTTTTTTGTGAGTTGAAAAGTGACCTGTCAAATCGTTGATTTTTGCTGTCAACAAAGCCACTTGCACTTCTGCAGAGCCTGTATCCAAATCAGATGTTTTGAATTTTTTAACGATTTGCGCTTTATTTTCTTTTGTGACCGCCATTAAAGTCTCCTGTTTTTTGTTTGTTTTTGACCACCCCAGGCGTCATGGCTGTCGCTCCAGGGAGTTTTATAAGTTTTAAGGTTCTAACCCTTTCCCTGATGCCGGTCAAGAGTCAATACTTGAACACCCGACGAAGAACAAAACCCCGTCCGGGTTCCACACCGATCAAGGCCAAAAGTTGTCCCTTTTCCTGATCCATAATCTGAATATACTGATCTTCACCCGGCTTAAACGCCGTAATCAGCTGAGTTCTTAAATCATGGCTGATTTGGCCATTGCCTAAGAG
>JBCECD010000026.1:0-9608 GCA_039206745.1 Bdellovibrio sp.
TCGCAACTGCGGTGGAATTATCATTATTGACTTCATCGATATGGAAAAAGAATCTCATCGCGAAAAAGTGATGGAAGCTTTGGCGGAAGAGCTGCAAAAAGACCGGGCGCGCACCAATATCGTCTCCATGTCTCAGCTGGGATTGGTTGAAATGACCCGCAAACGCATCCGCCCAAGTCTGATTAAAACCCTGTGTGAGCCCTGCTCCTATTGTGATGGCAAAGGCTACATTAAACGTAAATCCACTGTTGCCAACGAGATCTTCCGCGAACTTGAGCGCGACGCTGATATGCTGATCAATAAAAAAACCAGTGTGGTCATCCACTGCCACAGCGAAGTCGTGGATTGGATCTATGAGGTAGAGGGCGAAAGCCTCGACAGCCTTGAAAAAAAATTAGGCCGCTCCGTGGCCTTCAAAATTGAACCCAACTACCATCTCGAGCAGTACGAGATCTTTTTTGTCTAACAATGAAGATCTACTCCTCAATGGAAAATACAAATTCTTGTTTGTGGTTGCTTGATTTTCTTTCGCTCGGGGGCTTTCGCGCCAGGAGTATGAGGAAATCATTAGCCATATCAATGAGTTCGCTGTCGGTCTTTTGAGCCGTTTTGCCCATAACACTCTGGAGGATCGCAAACTCTACCTTATGAATACCGCGCTTTTTCCAGTGGCAGGGCGCCCCTCGGAGGGAGAAGATTTAAGAGCGTAAATTTCTGGAAAAAGGTTTGCTTTTAAGCCGCCTTGCGTTTAATCTCTCCTTTCCCTTAAAAAGCTGAAAAAAAGAGCACGTATTAGGTTGACAAAGCCTGGTGCAAAGTGGCATCTACCATTGGCTTAATTCGGGTAGCTGGAGGTATTACATGTACGCGATCATTCGCACAGGCGGCAAACAGTATAAAGTGCAAGCCGGTGACGTAGTTCAAGTTGATAAGCTTGAACAAGCTCTTGGTTCAGAGTTTGAAATCAACGAAGTTTTGATGGTTGGTGGTGAGTCCACTGCTGTTGGTCAACCTCTTGTTAAGGGCGCGAAAGTAACTGTTGTGGTTACAAAACAAGCTAAAACAAGAAAGCAAATCGTTTTCAAAAAGAAACGCCGTCAAGGTTACAGAAAATTTGCGACCCACAAGCAAGAATTCACTGAACTTTTCGTTAAAGCGATTTCTTTTGATGGTAAAACTGCTAAAACAGATGAAACTGCAAAAGTAGTAGACGTAGTAGCGGTTCGTGCTGAAAAAGCACAAGCTCGCGTGGCGGCTCGTAAAGAGCGCGCAGCGAACAAAGGACCTGCAGAAGTTGTTAAAAAAGCGGCGAAAAAAGTAGCTAAGAAGAAAGTTGCAAAAAAAGCAGTAAAAAAGACTGCTAAAAAAGCAACTAAATCTGGTGCGAAGAAAAAAGCTGCAAAGAAAACTTCTAAAAAAGCTTAATTTATAATTCGGTTAGGAGAGGTTAGTCATGGCAAGTAAAAAAGCCGGTGGTAGTACGAAGAATGGTCGTGATTCACAGAGTAAACGACTGGGTGTAAAAAGATTTGGTGGAGAAAAAGTTCTTCCTGGAACAATCATCGTTCGTCAACGTGGAACAAAATTCCACATGGGCAACAATGTAAAAATGGGTCGCGACTACACGATCTATTCTGTTATTGAAGGTCAGGTTAAATTTGAACGTTTCTCTAAAGAGCGTTTCAAAGTCAGTGTTTATCCAAAAGCTGCTTAGTCAGTTCCGATAAGCACCAAGACATTTTTTCAATACATAAAAAGGAGCCAGTCTTGGCTCCTTTTTTGTTGTATACGGTGCTGCTATGAAATTTATCGATGAAGTGAAAATAACGATAGCCTCAGGCCGGGGAGGTCCCGGATGCGTGAGTTATCGTCGTGAGGCTTTGCTACCTCGCGGAGGCCCAGATGGGGGAGATGGTGGAAAAGGCGGAGACGTCATTTTACGCACCTCTCGGCATATTAATTCCCTGGTAGATATCCGTCTTAATAAGCGTTACGCCGCTCAAAATGGCCAGATGGGCATGGGTCGGCAAAAGTCTGGTTACAATGGAGAGGATTTGGTTTTGATTGTTCCCCAAGGAACAGTGGTGCGAAACCTCGAAGGTGAAATCCTTGTTGATATGACTGGAATCTCTGAACACACGCTTCTTAAAGGAGGCCGTGGTGGGAAGGGCAATGAGTTCTTTAAAAACAGTGTGAATCAGGCTCCTGATTATGCGCAGCCCGGTGAAGAGGGCTCAGAGCTTGAGGTCAAACTCGAACTGAAGCTGATTGCTGACGTGGGTATTGTCGGTTTTCCTAATGCAGGTAAGTCGACATTGATTTCTCGCATCTCCGCAGCTCGCCCTAAAATTGCGGATTATCCCTTTACGACTTTGGCTCCTAATCTCGGGGTTGTGAAGGCCGGAGACTACAGCTCCTTTGTGGTAGCGGATATTCCGGGATTGGTTAAGGGCGCGCATGAAGGCGTCGGCTTGGGCATTCAATTCCTCAAGCACATTGAGAGAACTCGTCTTTTTATTCATTTGATCGATGCTTCGGGACTTTCAGGTCGAGATCCCCTTCAGGATTATGAAGATATCAATAATGAACTCTTCATGTACGATGAAAAAAATCGCGAAAAGGAAGGTTTCTTTCCTTTGGCGACGCGACCTCAGTTGGTGGTGTTAAATAAAATAGACACCTTACAAGAAAACCAACTTATCAAATTGAAAAACAAGTTTAAAGAGCTGTCGGGAACAGAGCCCCACGCTATTTCTTCGGTGACGGGGCAAAATATCAAAGAACTTATTCAAGAATTGGCTCGTCATATATTGAAAGAGGATACAGAATGAAAATAGGAATTTTCGGAGGCAGTTTCAATCCTCCTCACATGGGACATCTCAATGCGATTCAAACCGTAGCGAAAAAAGCGGGTTTGGGTAAAGTGCATGTGGTGCCTGCTGCACAAAATCCACTGAAAACACCTGTTGAAGGACCCACATCTGAACAGCGTCTGGAGCTCACTCGCTTGGCTTTTGAACAATATGGTGATCTCTATTATATCGACGATCAAGAGATCAAACGTGGAGGCATGAGCTACACGATTGATACCATCCTGCAACTGCGTAAAACCTACGAAGCAGAAGATCTCTATCTGGTTGTAGGCGCGGATAAATTCGAAGAGCTGGCTCAGTGGAAAGACTATCAAAAGATTCTTTCTGAAGCGAATTTGATTATCACAACCCGCCCTGGCTACGAAACGCCTGAGTCGTTAGACGAAATGCCGGGATATCTGAAGCCTTTGGTTTCTGATTTTGACTTCAATTTCATTGAACTCAATACAGGTCGTAACATCCAGTTCATCACACTTCGTGATATCGAAGTCTCTTCAAGTGAAGTGCGAAAATGGTTGCGCACGGGCCGCCCTGTCGAGAAATATCTCCCATTGGCTGTAGAGTCCTACATTAAAGAGCACAAGCTGTATCGCAACCTCGGTGATCGCATCGGTGACTTTAAAAAATTCAGTGAATTCTGTGCCGGTATTTTGTTTTCTAAAAAAGGCATCAATGTTCGGGGTTATGACCTGACTTCCATGGCAGCTCCCAGTGAATATGCTGTGATTGCCTCGGGAACCTCGACTCGGCATGCGGCTGCTATGGCTGAAAATGTGGTGATAGCAGTCAAAGAAGAATACAATGTCCTGCCTCAGAGCGTGGAGGGAATCGACGAAGGCCGCTGGGTTTTGGTGGACTATGGTTCTTTGATTGTTCATATCTTCTATGATTTTGTTCGCCAGGAATACAGCCTTGAGAATCTATGGAGAGAGGGCAAAGACCTTGGTTTGAAAGATCCTTACCTCGGCAAAGGTGAGGCACCTTAAGAATGAAATTTATTTTGTACAATCTCGCGACCGCCAAAGAGCCGTGGGCTGAACAGGTCTGCGAGTTGTACAAAAAAAAGATCTCCCACTTTGTGCCCTTTGATATTCAGTCTTTGAAGGCGAAAAAGTCCGCGCGAGAAGATGCGGATTTTAAAAAAGCAGAAGAGTCTGAATTGATTTTAAGAAATCTCAATAAAGATGACTTTGTCGTTCTCTTCGATGAAAGAGGGTCTGTTCTGGATTCTCTGCAGTTTGCAAAAAAAATTGAAAACATTCTGGGCAGCTCTAAAAAGAGAGCGGTATTTATTATCGGCGGGGCCTTCGGTGTCAGTGAAGAAGTGCGACAAAGAGCGGATCTGAAAATCTCCCTGTCGCCAATGGTGATGAATCACTTAATGGCCCAAGCAATGAGTCTGGAACAGATTTACCGGGCTTGGACCATTATAAAAAAGATTCCGTATCACAATATCTAATATTAAAGCTGTTCTAATCTACTTCAAAGCTTCGCGAATATACGCAGAAGCCGCATCCATCAACCACACAACGATAGCAATGACGACGATAATACAGCCGACTTCGCGCCACATGGCCTGTCCTTGATATTGGATCAGCATGGTGCCGATGCCGCCGCCTCCGACCAAACCGATGATCGTTGCCATGCGCACGTTGATATCCCAGCGATACACTGTAAAGGAGATATAGGGTAGAATC
The DNA here is from genome assembly GCA_039206745.1 of Bdellovibrio sp. Taxonomy (GTDB): domain Bacteria; phylum Bdellovibrionota; class Bdellovibrionia; order Bdellovibrionales; family Bdellovibrionaceae; genus Bdellovibrio. The sequence continues at coordinate 4,571 of JBCECD010000026.1, forward strand.
ACCTGTGGAACCACTGCAAACCAGATGGTCTGCATCTTGGTTGCACCTGTGGATTGAATGCCCTCAATGGGGCCTTCGCTGACAGTCTCCACCATCTCGGAATACTGTTTTGCCAAAGAAGCAATAGAGTGAATCATCAAAGCCAGCATGCCGGCAAAAGGGCCGATACCGACCCACACTGAGAAAATGATCGCCCAAATCAAGGCTTCGACTGAACGAGTGATGTTTAAGAACGTCCTTAAAAACCAATAAATCGGTAAGGCAATAGGTCCTTTCATAATATTTCTAGCGCACATAAAGCTCAGTACAAATGCAAAGGGAATGGCGAGCGCTGTTGCTAAGAAAGCCATGAAGATGGTTTCAATAATATTATTCACGGCGGCGGGTAGAACTTCCCAGTTGGGATTAAAAACCCCCTGAAACAACCGAACGGCTCCTTGAAAGCCATCAATATCCAATATTTCCCAGACGGAAAATCGCGTTTTGACGATCGCGACTACAAAAGTCGCTGTGAGTGCCACCGCTATCTGCCAACCCCACACGGTTTTATACCAGGGAACTGCGGCGCTGAGATCTCTTTGATGGGTTGAAGGAAATAAAATCTCACCAGCCGTTTTGATTTTCAGCAGAGAAAATCCGAAGCTGATAAGTGCTCCAAGAAATGCTCCGGCAAGAAAAATCAGAACATTCCGGTTTAAAAGAAGATAAGCGTCCTCGTCGGGACGAAAAATAATCACGAGAGTCACACACCATAAGAAGGCAAAAACCACAGCGTCAAAAACCAGTTTTTTAATGTTCAACTTAACCATATTTTCCACCTTAGTTGATATGCACTTCTTTAGCGCCTTGACCATAAATCTTCTGGAACCACTCTTCAGAGATGTCTTTGGGATCGCCTTCGAACACCAGCTCTCCGCCCTTCAGTGCAATCACTCGGGTTGCGTACTGTCGAACGAGGGAGAGGAAGTGCAGGTTGGCAACGATGGTGATTCCCAATTCCTCGTTCACTTTTTTAAGATAATCCATCACTGTGTGGCAGGTCGCTGGATCTAAAGAAGCCACCGGTTCGTCGGCAAGAAGCAGGCGAGGCTCTTGCATCAAGGCCCTGGCAATAGCCACCCGCTGCTGCTGTCCCCCTGAAAGTTGATCGGCACGAATTGCAGCCTTATCGGCGATGCCTACAAGCTGAAGGTATTTCATCGCCTTTTCCTTATCACTCTCGGAAAAAAGTCCGAAGATGGAGCGCAGAGAACCCATTCTGCCCAAGGTTCCCATCAATACATTGGATAAAACAGTATGTCGGGGAATCAAATTGAAGTGCTGAAAAATCATCCCGATATTTTTGCGCACATCTCGAACTTCCTCGCCTTGGACGTGAGCAATATCCTTGTCTTCAAAGAGGATGGATCCCGCAGTGGGGTCGTGCAGTCGATTGATACAGCGAAGAAGAGTGGATTTGCCCGAACCCGAAAGTCCGATCACGACCAGGAACTCTCCTTTTTTAACATTGAAGTTTAAACCCTTGAGCGCTCGCACGCCGTTGGGATAGGTTTTTTCAAGTTGTGTGATTTGCAGAATATTTTCCATAATGAATCCTAGTTAGTTTTTTTGCTGTTTTGGGATTCACGATCGCGAAGAGCCAAGAGTTGGCGAACCACATCGTAATCACTATCCGTTGCCAGTTGCAAATCCGTGACACCATAAATGTTACGGAAGGCCGTTTTTCCCTCCGGAGTTTCAATGAATTTCATGAAAGCAGAGATGACACTGTCTGCAACTTCTTGAGGAATGTCTTTTCTAAAAACAATCGGGTCATTGGGGATGGCTTCTGTCAAAGTGATGATGCGAATTTTATCCTCCACATCGGGATACTGACGCAAAACCAGCCGGCGAGCATCGTCGATTTTTCCATCTGCGGGAGGAGAATAAAAGGTAGCCCCCGCATCGACCTGCCCCTGATAAATCATCGACACAACAGAGTCGTGCTTCATGGCAAAAACAGTTTCTTTGGGGCGAATGCCCTTATCATGCAAAGCCTTCAAAGGAAGTAGATATCCTGAAGTTGAAGCGGGATCGACAAAGGCCAGCTTCTTGCCGGCAAGATCCTCCAGTTTGGTCAGGCCGCTGCCAGCCTTTGCCAGGAATTGCGCTTGATAAGTGGCAGAGCCATGTCGCAGAACTGTCATGCGTGCCTGAGCTCCGTAGCGATCGTGTGCTAAAACATAACCAAAAGTATTCATCGCGGAAATATCAGCACGTTTGGTGCCGAAGGCTTCAACCACTGTTATGTAAGACTGAGGAATTGTAATAGAGTAATGATAGGGCGTATTTTCTTCGAGATACTTTTTAAAAAGACGAGAGTTGTCTTCTAAAACTTTGGCTTCAACTGAGGGAACGAAATGCAGCTTGATCGGATTTTCTTTGGAGCCCAAGGGCTCCTTTTTGAGATGACAACCGGTTAGAGCTAATACCATTAAAATCAGAGCTAAAACAGAGCGCATCTCTTTTGTCATACATCATCTCACTTCTAGTGATCCAGCCAAGGAGGGGAATCGCCCAACTCCTTCTCGGGACTGCGTTTAAGGGAAACTATTCGATACCATTCGGTCTTTAAAAAACTCTTCTGAATAGAAAGGGAGTCGTGGCGAGACATCGCTCGAGGATGCTGACAGTCTTGAGAAGGATCAAAAGTGTTTTCAGAGCAAAGAGCATATTGAACAGGCTTTCTCTCGCCACCTACGAGTGTGTTCCACTCTGTGATTTTTAAAGGACGATGCGGTTCTACGGAAGGATCGATAACATACGCCTGGTCTGCCACACGGTATGTAACAGCCACATGATACCACCACTGAACATAGCCAGAAGGAGCATTTTTTGATTTTGCGTAGAGATCACCAAAGACAAAAACTTTTTTAGGAGCTGTGATGGAACGAGACGCCAGCTGAATCTTCATCATTTCCGCACGAGCATAACAGCCGTCATCAGGATACAGCCATGTCAGACGGCGGGGGAAGTTCGGATCTGACGTTTCAATGAAGCGGGTGTCGCGAAGGAAAATAAATTGTTCTTCAAGTTCCTCATAAGAGGCCAGCTCAGGGATCTCTTGCAGATCGAGTTCAGATAAAGGCTTTTTGGAACTCTCCGCAGAATCGGCGCTGGCCACCGTAATATCTGTAGTCTTGGTGTAAGCACGAGTGCGGGCTTGCTCATAAGACTCATTTTTCAAACGAACGGAGGAGAGACCTGGCGGAGTTATGGCCAGGGCATTTAGAGAGAGAACACATGAAGCTAATAATAAACTGATTAATCTCATAAAAACCCTCGGATCAACATTCTTAGAGGTGGTTGGGGATGCTGTCAAAGATTTTGCAGTGAGACACTGTCATGATATTGTTTGGACGTTTTATTCGTGATCATTGTTCGTGTTGTCTGAATTGCGGATCCCTCTGGGCTCAATCGGACCTATTTTGTCACCAGTGTAAGGTCGCTTTGGATCAGTGGCTCTCGCCTGAATGCACCACCCATCCCTCATTTAAGCTGCGAACTCTCTACACTTGGGAGGCGGGTCGCAGTGAGATGTTGTCACGTTTGATATTACACTTGAAAGGTCCTCGAGCTTCAGCTCCATGGCAAGTGTATGCACAGCAGTTTGTGCGCCGACTGAATATCGAATCGGGTTGGCGTCTTTGCATTGTGCCGGCGCCGCCGCGCAAGATTTTGCACCGGGATCATGCCTATTATTGGGGAGAGGCTTTAGCGCAAAATTTAGGAGCTTCGTTCTTGCCGTGTCTGGAAAAAATTTCATCGGGCTCGCAACGGCAGGCCCGAGGAGATGAGCGCGCCCTGATTGAGATGCGCAGTCATGAAAAATCTACAAAGGAAGACTCTATTTTGTGGGTTTTTGCCGACGATGTCTTCACAACAGGCGCAACGGCGGCAGCCGCCTATGCCGCTCTTGGAAGACCTCCTCACTTTGAAGTTTGGACCCTGGTCCAAAGGCGGCTTGCTTGCAGGCCCTCGGAGGATCTGTTATACAGATCGGATGAATAAAAGAACATTAAGCGTCCTGTCTATTGCATTTCTGTTTATGAGTGTCTTTCAAGCCGAAGCGGCGGAGAGTGCGCTCTTGCAAAAAGTTTCTAAAAAATATCGAGATGCCAAGCTTGTGGAAATGAATGTGGAGAAGTCTGTAAAGTCAGATCTTCTTGGCAAAGAAACCAAACACACGGGCAGAATTTTTCTCGCCAAGGGTAAGTTCCGCTGGGAAAATACACAGCCGGAAAAAACACTTTTGGTTTTCGATGGCACAACTATCTGGAGTGAACAATCTCCTCCCAAAGAATTCGGTGGCCCTGTACAGGTTGCAAAAGGCAAAGTGGATAAAAAAAATAAAGGACATGTTTTGATTTCCTCTTTATTGGGAACGGATTTGAAAAAGAATTTCAAAATCGGTGATGAAAAAAAAGAAGGGGATACTGTCAAGGTGTCTGTACAGCCTTTGAATGGCGGTTTGACAGTCAAGTCTCTGCTTCTCACTCTTTCTCCCAAAGAGAGCACTTTGAAGCAGATCTCTTACGAAGATGATATCGGTAATGTGACCACTATGAAGTTCTCCAATGTTCAGTTTTTAAAAACAGAAAAAAGCAGTTTATTCAAATATACAGCTCCCAAGGGAGCTCAGGTGACGGACCTATGAAACAAGAAGCCATTACAGAAAATAAAAAAGTTCACTTTATCTCTTTAGGCTGCCCTAAAAATCTCGTCGATAGCGAGATCATGGCTGGCACATTGATGAAAGATGGCTATAGCGTTGTCGGAGATGCTGACCAAGCAGACACTGTGATCGTGAACACCTGCGGTTTTATCGAAGATTCAAAAAAAGAATCCATTCAGAGAATTCTCGAAATGGGAGAGCTGAAGCAGGAAGGTAAAATCAAGAAGGTCGTTGTGGCTGGCTGCTTAACTCAACGCTATAAAGAGGAGCTTGTGGACGGCTTGCCTGAAGCGGATCTTTTTGTGGGTTCGGGAGAATTTCAAA
>JBCECD010000026.1:9618-14509 GCA_039206745.1 Bdellovibrio sp.
ATCGCTAAGATTTTGAAAAAATCTGAATCCGGAGAGACCCAAAAAACCTTCTTCAATCTGCCTACCTATTTGCAAGAGGAAGAGACACCGCGAGTGAACTCTCAGCCAGGACATCGTGCTTATCTTAAAATTTCTGAAGGCTGCATGAAGCGTTGTGCTTTTTGTGCTATTCCGTTGATTCGTGGTAATTTGCAATCTCGTTCTATTCCTGCCATCGTGGCAGAAGCTCAACAGCTTGTTGCCGGTGGCGTGAAGGAACTGATCATTATCAGTCATGACTTTACTGATTATGGTTGGGACATCCGCCGTAAAGATCCGACACGCCAAGAGAGCCCTGTGGAATTGCTGAAGGCTCTGGATCAGGTAGAGGGTTTGCAGTGGATCCGTCTGATGTATCTCTATCCAGATGGAATCACACCCGAAATGGTTCAAGTTATTAAGAACAGCAAAAAGATCGTAAAGTATTTCGATATGCCTTTACAGCACATCAATGATGCAGTTTTGAAGAGCATGAATCGCAAAATGACTCGTGATGAAATTGAAACCGCTTTGATGAACATCCGTGAGCATCTTCCTGAGGCGGTGATCCGCACTCAATTCATTGTGGGCTTCCCTGGCGAAACACCCGAGCAGTTTGAAGAGCTTTTGCAATTCATCGCCGACCAACAGTTTGATAGAGTCGGATGTTTTAAATACTCTCCGGAGGAAAACACTCCTGGCGGACGTATGGAAAACCAAATTGATGAAGAAACAAAACAGTATCGTCATGATGCTGTGATGGAGATTCAACAAAATATCTCTCGTGAAAAGCACCGTGAATTTATCGGTAAAACCATAGATGTGATCGTTGAAGGCTTGAGCGAAGAGACAGACTTGCTTTTGCAAGGCCGTTTCTGGGGGCAAGCTCCTGATATTGATGGTGTGGTTTTGATTAATGATGGTGAAGCTGCGGTCGGCTCAATGGTCAAAGTTCATATCACCGACAGCATGGATTACGATCTCGTCGGGGAGATCGTGAGCGTTTAGAACGTGCAGGACTCTGAGGCGTTTTCGAACTTTTCAGACCACTGGCTGTTGCGTTGATTTCTCAATGTGGTGGTTGCCTTCCTAAAGGCAGCCGCATTTTTTTTATCCAGTTTGCAGGCCTTGGTGTAGGCAATCAAGGACACATCGTATTTGCGAATTTCAAAAGAGGTTGTGGCCAGGCCCAACCAGGAACGCGCGGCTTGGGGATCGGCATCGGTGCCGACTTTAAAAAATCTCATAGCATCGACAAAGTTCTTTTTCTCTTCGAGAACTTTAGCATAGTGATATTGAGCCAACTCTGATTTCGGAAAATCGTGGGCTGCTTTTTTCAACGTGGCTTCAGCCTTTTTATCGTCGCCTGTGGCTTTGTAGGCCACTCCTAGATACACATGTGCGTCGGCTGTCTTGGGATCCTTTACCAAAGCCTCTTTGCAGACTGTGATGGCGGCTTCGTAGGTGTCATCCAGTGTATTTATCTCACACAGACGGCGGAGGTACTGAGGTCGCTGGCCGATTTGCTCTGTCATATCTTGATAGAGGATACGCAGCTCATAGAGATTGGGAGGATTTCTCTTTTCATAGAGGTCGATCAAGCCATTGTAGGCAGGTTCGTACCGGCTGTTAATCTCAATCGCTTTTTTGTAGTTCTCCAGCGCATCTTGGGTTTTCTTTTGCATCTGAAGAGCATTCCCCATCAGGGTGAGTGCCTCGGGGTCTTTCTCATTTTTACCCAAAAGAAGATTGAGTGCGCGGACCATCTCGGCACTTTCCTTTCTTTTTTCATGGGCCTTTGCCAGAAGAATAAATCCTGCACGGTCGATCTTATCAACGTGTTTCCACAGCAATAATGTCACTTTTTCATTATCGCCTTTTTTATAAAACTCATCAGCAAGACTCACGAAAAGAGCTGTATTTTTAGGGTTAGCACGGATTTCTTTTTTTAAACGCTCGATTTTTTCATCTGCTGTCTCTGGTGGTGTCTCGGCTTTTGGAACCATGGCAGCATCAGGCGGCGCGGGACTTGGAGAGGAAGAAGGTTTCGTTTTTCCATCAGAGTCTTTCATCTCTGCTGCAAAAATTTCAAACTCATCCTTAGCCTGGGCGGAGGTCTGGGCCCCCGCAAAAGGGGTGTGCCAAAGTGAGACAAAAGCCAAGAACAATGAAGCCATGAAGTGATAGAAATTCAGTCCGTTCATCATATGTTGTAGTATGACGTAAATGCCCTCGCGAGTGAAGAAGTCTCCATTTAGATCTAGACTTGGCAACAACCAAGGTCAGGCCATGGTCGAATATGTCCTGATTTTGATCATTTCCGTTTCCCTTGTACTCACCCTGATGACCCAAATCTTTCAACCTTTTGGGGAATTTATTGAAAACTATATGGGGAAGTATGTGGGCTGCCTTTTGGAATATGGAGAGCTCCCATCTTTGGGCTCTGAAGACGGCACCTCTCCGGTTGAAGAGGATTCTGAATGCAATAAAAGATTTCAAAGTGCCAGCCTGACCTCCGGGCGCCCTTCCTCAGATCAGGGGCAGAACGGCTCTAACTCTTCCGGCAGCAGCCAAAGCGGAGGTTCCTCTGGCAGTAGTGGCTCAGCCGGTGCGCGCTCCTCCAGTTCCTATGCAGGATCGGCTTCGCGGGGAGGAAGCAGTTATATGGCGAATCGTCGCGGCTCTTCCGGTGTGGAAAGTGGCGGCAAAAATTCCGAGAAAGTCGTGGAGATCGCCTTGGAGGGCGGAGGGAGCGGCGGATTCTTTCGTACCAATAGCGGCTCGCGGCGTTCTGTTGGGGTAACCAGAAAAGTCTCATCCGTCCCGCTGTCGGCATTTTCGGAAGACGAGCAGAAAAAGCTGCAAAAGAAAAATGAATCAGGGGGATCGGTTGTGATCACAGGAGAAAATTTTGCTCCTGCGCCGAAAAAAATTCCCGTAAAAAAACCCGAAGTTAAGGTTCTCCCTGAAGAGGACAAGCCCATCACAATTGGAAATTTTATACGTTATCTTTTTATCGCGGCGCTCATCATTGCCTTGGTTATTTTCATCGGTGGCCAGGCGCTGCAGATGTCGAAAAGTTTTGAAAAATAGAAATCTTTTTGTCTCCGCGCGTTTAAAATTTCTTCACAGAAATGACTAAGTTTTTTGCTATTATTTTAATTCCTTGAAACAATCCATTCTCTTTACTAGATAAATCGTCTCGGAACGCGGATGGGGGAATTGCAAATTGGAAAATGTGGTTGAGATCAATCGCAAACAGCTCTTTACACTAAGTGAGGCACAACGTCTCCTCCCTGTGATTTATAGACTGACAGAGGAATCCAGCCAAGACGTCAAAACTCTGGTGAAACGCATTGATGCATTTGCTGACAAAGCCCATCCTTCTGTGGTGGTTCTCGAGGCTCAAATCAACAGCATTATTGATCGCTGGCAATCCAAAGTGGAAAAGTTGGGGGCCGTACCGAAAGGTCTATGGATGGCTGATTTTGACAATGGTGATGGCTATTACTGCTGGAAGTTCCCGGAAACAGAAATTAATTATTGGCATGGCTACCAAGATGGGTTTTCTGGGCGTATATTGATCAAATGAGAATTGCAATTGCCCAAATAAATCCCGTCCTCGCAGATTTCGAATTCAATCATAAAAAAATTGTAGATTATATCCAACAAGCTCAGCAGAAAAAATGCGAGATGGTGGTTTTTCCCGAATGCACTCTTTTCGGCTATCATCCCTTTGATCTCTTGGAGAGAAAACAACTGGTTGCCAAACAAGAAGCTCTGTTCAAAAAACTACAAAAGAGTGTGCCGGCGGGAATGGCTGTAGTTGTAGGACTTATAACCCGCAACCCACAAAAAAAAGGCCGTCCTTACTTCAATAGTGCTGCGGTTTTAGTCCGTGGAAAAAAGCCACAGATATTTCATAAGCAACTCTTGCCGACAGGAGATGTTTTTGACGAGGCTCGCTTTATTGAAGCGGGAGATTTTTCTCGCAACTACTTTCAGTGGAAAGGCAAAAAGTTTTTCCTGACCATCTGTGAAGATATATGGGCCTGGGAAGATGCAAAAGGCCATTCTCCCTATAAAGAAAATCCTTTGGCGAAAGTAAAAAAGCAAAAGATTGATCTGGTGATCAATCTGAGCGCATCCCCGTATTTTGCAGGAAAAATGAAATTGCGTGAGTATGTCACACAAAAAACCGCAGCTTATTTCCGCGCACCTATCATGTATGTGAATCTTGTGGGGGCTCAGGATGAAATCATCTTTGATGGTGGCAGCTTTGTTTTAGATCCAAAAGGTCACAAGTTGTTGAGTTGTCAGAGGTTCACTGAAGATATCAATGTCTATGATACGGATACTCGTGAGGCTTGGAGTCAGGCACGTCCTTTAAATAGGACTGAAGAGTTGCGCCAGGCCTTGGTTCTGGGGATTCGGGATTTCTGTGAAAAAACCGGAATTCAAAAAGTTCATCTGGGACTCAGCGGTGGTATTGACTCGGCAGTTGTGGCTGCCTTGGCCGTGGATGCTTTAGGACCTGCGCGCGTGGCGGGCCTTGCTTTGCCGGGCCCTTTTAATGCATCGGAAAGTTTAACGTTGGCTGGGGATCTTGCGGAACATTTGGGTATTGAGTTTAAAAAAATTTCTATAGATTCCATGTATAAAGAGGTTGTGCACAGTCTTGATCAGGGAATTGGTTTGAACGAATTCAGTGTGGTGAACGAGAACCTGCAAGCTCGCTTGCGTGGTATGACTTTGATGGCTTATGCAAATAAAGAGAACAGCTTGCTGCTCACGACAGGCAATAAGAGTGAATATGCATCAGGGTATTCCACACTTTATGGTGATATGTGTGGCGGCCTGGCTCCCTTGGGAG
>JBCECD010000027.1:0-1098 GCA_039206745.1 Bdellovibrio sp.
ATAGGCCACGGCCAGCAAAGCCACAGCTCCAGCGATGATTTTTGGTCGGTGCTTTTGAAAATCAAACTTACCTTGCGCAACCGGCTCCGAAGGGCCACTCATCTGATAGGGCAAAGGCATACCACCACCGCCCTGATAAGGCGCCATCTCCTGCGGAGAATATTGATACGGCATCGGCACCGCAGCCTCGGAGGCATTGATCAGAGGACTTACCGGAGATACTTTCACCATTTCCAAACGACTTTGGAAACTGGAGTCGTGCAATTCAAAATAAAGATAGTTACTGAGCACACTGATCGCATCACCGCTCTTGATCGACGTTGGGTCGGTGGAGGAAATCGGACTTCCATTTACCAAGGTTCCGTTGACACTTCCCAAATCAATAATCAGATACTGCGAGCCCGAACGACGAATTTCGAATTGCCGACGGCTCACGCGCTGGTCCCGGATTTGAATATGGCAGGAAGGATCTCGACCAGCCACCCAAGAGTCTCCTGCCTCCAAGCGGATCAACTCACGAGGCTCATTGTCTTCATCAGTGATTTTAATGTAAGCCGCTGTTGGAGCCACACCGATCACGGTCTTCTCATCACTGCCGTCAAAGCTGTCGGCAGCACCGACACCTGTCACCGCAGGAAGATAGGATTCACTCTCGTCCGCTGACTCCAGATAATCAAACTCATAAGGGGGAATGGAAAACTGACTCCCATGCTCCAAAGTAAAATGCTGAGCCGGCTCACCATTGGCCATCACTTCTCCATAGCGAGAAATAACTTCCACGGTCCAAGCCCCCTCGGCAAAGGAGAGTTTGAAATGCTCGCGTGAAATACCCTTTTCCGGCTCCAGCACAATATCGCAATCTTCCTTACGGCCCGCCACATAGGATTGCCCCTCGGAAAGTGCGATGTCATAAACTGTTTTGCCGCGTTGGCGCACACGAAGACGAGCCATTAGAAACGCCCCTCCAAATTCAAAGTGCACTCTTCATAAAACTGCTTAGCTTCTTTGTAAGTTGGATCATCCTTCCGGTACTGCATCATCGTCATGACATTAGAATAGTTGGACTGGCACATGCGCCAATTTCTTTTCTCCCGGTAG
>JBCECD010000027.1:1108-14482 GCA_039206745.1 Bdellovibrio sp.
ATATTAAACTTCACCAACTCATCAAATTTGATCTTGGAAAGATGATAGTACCTCTTTGCCAACTCGTTGTCAGGGTCCAGATTTAATACAACCTGGAAAGACTCCCGCGCTCGCGCATACTGCCCCTGCTGGAAATCACGGAAGCCCTTGATAAAATTCTCCTGAGCGCGACGGTATTGAAGAGAATCATATTTTTCCTTCTTCATACTCAAAAGCTCTTGCGACCTTTTCTCAGCTTCAGCCACATCCTGCATCGAGATTGTCGAGGTGCGGATGGCATTGGCGTCTTTGCTCTCTTTTTTCGAAGGCGATAGCAGGAACCATCCCACCAAAACAACAACTCCAATCAATCCATAGAAACGGGCCTTGGGGTTTTGCAAAATGCCACCAGCGGCGGCTGGAGCTCCGCGCGGGGGAGGTGGCGGCGGTGCTTGATAACCTCCCATCGGCGATGGAGACGGCATCGGAGCTGAAGGCATCGACGCCGGCATGGGTGGGAGTGGTGCCGCTGCCGGTATCACCGCAGCGAGAGGTGGCGGCGTGGCCACACTCAACGTTTCCGCGTGGAAGCGCATCTCCGTATCTCCGATCTGAATCAGAGCTGAACCCAGAAGAAGTTCCGACTGCACGTTCTGCCCGTTGACGACAACATAGTTTTTACCACTGGTATTGATGATAACAAACTCAGAGTCCCCACGCATTTTGATCTCAGCATGCTGACGACTGACCCGAGGATCATTAGCCAAAACCACATCATTTTCTGGACCTCGTCCAATAGTGATAGACGTCTTGGCAAATCCCAAACGCAGACCCGCATGAGGTCCTTTAAGGACCTCCAACTCGAATTTTAATGCGTTCTTCAACTGCGGGGCTGCCGCCATCAAGAGCCTCCCTCAGCTGGTGACACAGCAATCAGGAAATAATCCACCTCTTGAGAGCTTGATACAAAAGATTGACAACTGAGTACGCACAGATGTCCACTGAACTCCAACTGGTCTGTATGAATCATCCGAGTATTGTCGCGAGCCTTCGCCACAAGCCCTTCAATATTTTTTTGTAAAGCCACATCCGGCAGGGCTTTGAAAGACTGACCTTGCAATTGCGAAATCTCCGCATGCGCCACCTGTGTGAAAGCCGTATTGCAACTGATAATGCGCCCATCCCGCGCAATTGCCAGACAAGGGAAGCCCACCATTTGCACCAGATTTTCCGCTTCGCCATCACGATTGACAAAGTCGGCACCGGCACTGCCCTGACCATCTCCATGCAGATAACGACTCAAAAGACTGTTGATATTGCCAATCAAAGCCTGCAAAGGAGGAAACATAAAGTTCACTTCCGTGCTGTCTTTCTTCTCGCGCAAGGCCACATCCAACTGACGATTCAACGCCACCAAAGGATACTCCACCAATTTATACATGAAGAAATAAATGACCAATCCCAACAGAGAAGCGATCACCAGAGTCTGCATAAATAAACTGATAGCCCGCCCATCATCAAAGGCCAAACTGCCTATATCATAGAGAATGATCGCATGGGCTTTCACCGACTGCTCGCCTGTATTCGGATCAAACAGTCCGATCGGGAAGCTGGCGCCAATTGTCGAGCCATCCACTTCGACAGATTGAGGTCGCATCTCTCTGCGCGCACTGTGCACAAAAGGCAAATCAGGTGTCGTACCCGCCCGCGAAGCCGGAGCTAAAATCATTCCGTCAGATTGCTGCACAATCAAAACCTGCTTCACACCGTCTTCAGTCTCAGCCGCGTTCGTGCTCAAAGAAGAGTAGCTGTTTTGTAACAGCGCTGTCTGATTCATCGTCGCCACAGTTCGCGCGATCGAAGCCGCCCGACGCTTGCTCTCATTGACAATGCTCGCGCGCGTGATCTGCACCATCGGAATCATCGACAACAAAGTTGTCGAGAAGATAAAGAGCGCCACAAAGCCCAACAAGACCATTCTGAATTCAACCCATTGAGGCAATTTGTACACGCCTGGCAGAGCCACTCTCTCAACGTATTCGAGAGCCCGTTCCCACAATTGCTTCAAACCCGCCTGACGATAAGCAGGAGCTGGAGCCGGATTCGCGGCACCGGTTCCCAGAGGCGCTGCTGCCGCCTCTCCACCAGTCAACACAGTCATCATTGGCTGTGGCATTTGTTCCTGCGGCATTCCCATAGGCATTTGAGGAGGAAGCTGCGGTGCCGCTCCTCCTCCATAATAAGGCATAGGAGCGGGAACTCCCGTACTGGTGCTGGTATGTCGTGGCGTGGTTTGCGGTCGCACTTCAGGAGCCGGAATCACATCCACCAACACCTCATGAACTCCCAATTTATCTCCCAGGCGCATCAAGCCTGTCTGGATACGAATGCCATTTAAGTAAGTTCCATTGCTGGACTTCAGGTCTGTGATGACAATTTTCTCTTTAAAGACCATCATCTCCGTGTGTTCTTTGGAAACACCGGGGCTGACTATTTTGATATCGCAATGAGGAGCCCGTCCGATGAGATTTTTTCCCATCTTCAACTCCACAATTTGCCCGGCCTGCGGGCCTGTCAGAATTCTAAGCGCCCACATGTAATTGATCTCCTACTTTCACTTTCATTGCTTTCACGGATCCCGCCGCCATTTCAAAAACAGATCTCGCTCCCCATACAGGGAGAATCAAGCGCCAAGGTCGTACATCCTCGCGAATGGCTTTGATCTGTAAATTCCTATCTACAAAAACACAATCAATTGAAAACTTCATAAAAAATGTATGAATACTGTTGCACTGATGAATCCACAGGGCCTCGCCCTCTGGCAGGCCAGAGCGGCCCAAAAGCCCTCGTCCTCTTTCCCAAAAGGTTCGCGCTTCCAACACTTGGGGAAGCAATGTCTGATTGGTTGTTTTGTTCATCAATGTTGCCATCCTCTTACTTCCCATACATGAATGAAACAGCCACTGGGCCAAATACAATTATAAAAACCGCCGGCAAAATAAACAGCATCAAAGGAATCAAAATAGTTTGCGAAGCCCGCGCGCCCGCCTTCTCCGCTCGCACAAATCTTTCCATTCGCATTTGCACGGACTGATCCTTGAGCACCTGAGAAATGCTTGCTCCTGTGATCTCAGCATCAATCAATACCGCAACAAAGCTGGTCATCTCATTCATATCCAAACGGGCTGCCATATCTTTCAAAGCCTGAGTTTTCGAGGCCCCGATTTTAATATCTTTCAAAACTGTTCCCAACTCATCCGCCAGCACGCTGTCCGTGCCTTGTGCTTTATCCACGATTTTTTGAATGGCTGAAAAGAAATCCAATCCCGCTTCCACTGATAAGGCCAACAGGTCAATAAAGAAAGGCAGATCCGTTCGCACGGAAAGTTCACGACGCTTTTTCTCTCCCTTGGCATGGATCTGCGGCAGATAAAAACCAATCAAACCCATACCCAAAACCAAAACCGGCGAAAGCCCCAGTTGCAAGGAGAAGTTCATGATCAACAGAAAGACCGGGAACAGAATCCCCCACAGGAGCTGCAAGCCGATAAATTCGTCTTCATTCAGCTCCGCTGACAGTCCTGAAGTCAGGATGTATTTGCGCACTCGCTTGCGATAAGCTTCACTGCGGATCTTCAAGGCGTGTTGCAAAGTGAATTGATGCACCAGAGGACGCGAAAAGTTGATGATGGCATTTTTGGATTTGATGGGTTCATCATTGTTCGCCCAGGACAGCTGCTGCTTGTCGGAGTTGCTGGCAAAAATGGAGCTGACAAAAAGGAAGACCGCCACTCCTGCGAGCAGCAAACCAAGAATGAGCATTAATTCTGCACTTCCCATTGTCGCCTCTTTGTGTTCAAGTAAAACTCATGAAACCACTCATATTGGCCTCCGAGTCTCCACGCCGCCGTCAGCTGCTTTCCGAAGCTCACTTTAAATTCGACGTGTTTCCAGTTAAAGTATCGGAAATTCCTGATAAAAACCTGAATGTGAACGAGCAGATTTTAGATATTGCCCGACGCAAAGCTTATGCAGCCTTGTCTGAACTAAAGTCCAGTCGTTCCGCCCCTTTTTTAGTGCTCAGTGCTGACACGGAAGTGATTTTTGCCGGAAGTCCCTTGGGAAAACCGCAAAATAATGAGGATGCCTTCAGAATGCTCCGCCTTTTGTCTGGATGTCAGCATGAAGTGAAAACAGCAGTCTGCCTTCTCGACAGCGAAAGCAACCGGGAGGCGTCTCATGTTGAGACGACAAAAATCTTCTTCAAACCTCTGAGTGATGAGCAAATCTGGTCCTATGTCGAGACCGGAGAACCTCTCGATAAAGCTGGCGGGTACGGCATTCAAAGTGGTGGACGTGTTTTTGTCGAACGCTTTGAAGGTTCTTTTGATAACGTCGTGGGTCTGCCCATTGCCGTAGTGCAAAGTCTTGTGCGAGAACTCAAATGACAAACTTGCAACAACTCCAGCAACAGTGTCAGCCAGCGCAAATTTTAGCTGTCTCCAAATTGCAATCCGCAGAAAAGATACGGGAGCTCTATTCTAAGGGACAGCGTCACTTCGGCGAAAATTATGTCCAGGAAGCTCTCGATAAAATCAAAGAGTTGCAGGATCTGAAAGACATTCAATGGCACTTCATCGGCCATCTGCAGACGAATAAAATTAAACATATTCTAGGCTCATTTTCTTTAATTCATTCGGTGGACTCTTTGCGTTTGGCAGAGCAACTCAGCCGCCATTGTCAGGACAAGGGTGTGCAGCAGCGAATTCTTTTGCAGATGAATTTAGCTCGAGAAGAGAGCAAAGGCGGCCTCAGTCGTGCAGAGCTGGAAAATAAATGGGACCTGCTGAAAGCCTTGCCAGGCCTGCAAATTTGCGGGTTGATGACCATGCCGCCATTAACCGAATCAGGGGAGGAAGTACGTCCTTACTTTAGAGAGCTGCGGGAACAGCTCCAACGCCTGCGAGAAAAAACGGATTTAACTCAGCATCCGCTCCAAGAGCTGTCAATGGGCACGAGCCATGACTTTGCCGTGGCTATTGAGGAAAGCGCAACCATTGTGCGTCTTGGGACTATTTTGTTTGGCGAACGTCCCGGCAAAAGGTTAGGATAAAAGCAGGCGTAAACTTGAACCTCGCTGACGCCATGGAGTGACATGAATCCCTTTTTGAAATCCCAAAAAATTGGCTTTCTCGGTGCTGGCAATATGGCGCAAGCCATGATCAAAGGTCTGATTGAAGGTGGTATTTCCCCTAAAAATATTCACGCCTCCAATCGTTCCCCCGGCAAACTGCAAAAGTTAGCGGAGGTTTTTCATATTTCTCCGGCTGCCAACAATGAGGAACTGATTGATACCTGTGATATTATCATCTTGGCCGTCAAACCTCAGGATCTTTTAGCGGCCTTGGAGCCTGTCACCCGCGCTTTTGATGAACAAAAAATTGTCATCAGTGTCGCCGCGGGCATTCGCATGGAAAAATTAGAGCGCAGCCTTCAAGGGGCACGACTTGCCCGTGTAATGCCAAACACTCCGTCCTTAATTGGCCGGGGTGTGATTGGATATCTGTTAAATGACGATGATGACAAAGCCCTGGAAAGCACGGTGGAGGATCTTTTCACACCTCTCGGCTCGGTGATTCGCGTGCACGACGAGGATCAATTTGAAGCTCTGATGATCTCGTGCTCGAGTGGCACCGGATTCGTGTTTGAAATGATGATGTACTGGCAGGATTGGATCGAAGAGCATGGTTTCTCTCC
Source organism: Bdellovibrio sp. (assembly GCA_039206745.1). Lineage (GTDB taxonomy): Bacteria > Bdellovibrionota > Bdellovibrionia > Bdellovibrionales > Bdellovibrionaceae > Bdellovibrio. Next base: position 6,845 of record JBCECD010000027.1, read on the forward strand.
GGAGGAGGCTCGGATGATGACCATAGAAACTTTTGTCGGCGCTTCTTTGCTTGCGGCGCAGGCCCGTGAGGGCGTGGAAGATCTTCAAGCGCGCGTGACCTCTAAAAAAGGCGTCACCGCAGCTGGACTTCAGTCCATGAGAGAGCTGGAGATTGAACGCGCTCTGCGCATCAGCTTTGAAAAAGCTGCCATGAGAAACAAAGAAATGGGGCGCGAACTCAAATAGGCTTGCTTCGCCCCACCTGTGACCTTTATCCTTTATTCATATTGTTCAAGGAGGAACATAATGAGAATAACTCCTATTGATATCGCTCATAAATCGTTTGCAAAAAAAATCATGGGTTTGGATGCTGATGAAGTTATGGACTTCTTGCAGCAGATCGCTTCACAAATGGAATCTTTGATCCAAGAGCGCAACGCCTTGAAAGAAGGTCTGCGCGAAAAAGATCTCTCCCTTATGGAATACAAGGAGCGGGATCAAGTTTTGAAAGAGACCATTGCCACTGCCACTCAAATGGCGGAAAGACTGCGCCAAGATGCTGATCGCGAAGCCAGACTCATCATTGCGGATGCTCAGCAAAAAGCCGAGATCATCACTCGCGATTCCCGCGACTCTTTGAAAAAAATGTACCAAGAGGTCACTGAACTGAAGCGTGTGCGCATGCAGTTTGAAGCCAATCTCAAAGCCTTAGCCCAAGCTCATCTGTCTTTACTGGAACAAGGCGAGAAATACATGCCGCAAATGCAATTGCCGAATCATAATATAGCTCCCAGCAATGGCACGAACGGCGCCCATCGCTCTGCGAACATTTCTCCCTTATCTGCTGAGTAAAAATCAGGATCTAAAATGATTGAAATCGTGAAGGGTGGAGTTCGACTCCACCTTTTTATTCAGCCCAACGCCGCAAAAAATGAAGTCATAGGTCCCCACGACAAAGAACTTAAAATCAAGATCGCCGCGCCTCCTGTGGAAAGTCGCGCCAACGAAGAGCTGGTGGAGTTTCTCTCAGAGCTGCTGTCCGTACCCAAGCGAAACATCCATGTGGTTCGTGGCGAAACCGGTCGCCACAAAACCGTGGAGGTTCAAGGCCTCACATGGGAGGCGGCTCAAAAGTTAATTGCGCCCCCGGGCCCAATGGCAGACCCAGCAGAATCCACACGAACAAAAGCAAAGACCAGAAAATAGTAAAGGCAATCGAATACGGCAACATCAGCGCAATCAAAGTTCCCACACGCGCTTTGGGATCGTATTTATTGGCGAAAGCCAAAATCAGAGGGAAGTAAGGCATCAAAGGTGAAATAATATTCACCACGGAATCCGCCACCCGATAAGAGGCCTGAGTCAACTCAGGGGAAATTCCTAAAAGCATGAACATCGGCACAAAAATGGGCGCCATCAAAGCCCACTTCGCCGAAGCACTTCCCAAAAACAGATCCACAATACATGTCAGAATAATAAAACCAATCATCAAAGGAATCGCCGTCAAATGCAGATCCCGCAAGAGATCGGATCCTTTGATCGCCAGAATCAAACCCACATTCGAAGAGTTGAACAGAGTGATAAACTGAGCTGCAAAAAAGACCATCACCAGATAAGGAGCCATTGTCGCCATCGCATCCTGCATAGCCTGCGTGACATCGGTTTGAGTTTTAAAAGTCTTCGCCGCCAAACCATAGGCCACCCCTGTCAAAGAAGCGAGAAAGAATACCAAGGGAATAATGCCATTCAAAAAAGGTGAGTTTAAAAGAGATCCACTCTGAGGATTGCGCAAAAATCCATCCTCAGGCACCGTGCCACTTAAAACAAAAACGAGAAACGCGACCAAAACCACACCCGCCCACAGCAAGCCACGGCGCTCATAAGCATTCAAAGGCTCAGGAGCTGTTTGGGAAGCCTCTCCCTTATAACTTCCCAAAAATGGCAGAGTGACTTTGTTTGCCACGACAGTCCCCACCACAATGATCAAAAGAGAAGAGACCGACATAAAATACCAGTTCACCAAGGGAGTCACGACATAGGCTGGATCAATAATCCGCGCCGCCTCTTGCGACAGCCCCGCCAAAACCGGATCGGCGACACTCAACATAAAGTTGGCGGCAAAACCTCCCGACACTCCGGCAAAACAAATTGCCAAGCCCGCCATGGGATTCATACCGGCACTATGAAAAGCCATCGCGGAAAGAGGAATCAAAAGCACATAGCCAATATCCCCTGCCGTGTGCGACATGATCCCGGCCAAAAGAACCGCCGGAATCAAAAGTTGCTTCGGAGATTTGAGAACCAGGAGGCGTAGCAGTGCTCCCAACAAACCACTCTTCTCCGTCAAGCTGAAGCCCAACATCGCCACCAACACCGTCCCCAAAGGGGCAAAGCCTGTGAAGTTCTTAAGCATATCTGTCAGAATCACATGCAGACCTTGCACCGAAAACAGATTGATAGCCACGACGGCTTCCTGCTTAACAGGATGGATTGCCTGAATACCCAAAGCACTGAACAGAGCCGAGAGCAACACCACAAAAAAAGTTAAAAGCAGAAACATCAAAGCCGGCTGTGGCAAGGCATTCCCGACTCTCTCCACTCTTAACAAAAACCGATACAACGCTCCCGATTCCATACTGGTTCTCCCCTCTTGGCCCTCATCTTTGACCACTTAAGAGGAGTTGTCACATATAAAATAATGGGGAGCTCAACGACGCTTTTTCTTTTTATTGGATTTCATTTCGATTTGAAACTCAACGTCATCCATCTGCTTCTTAAGCTTATCCTGATTGAGTCGCGGTTTCTTCGTTGGTTGAGCTTTGAAGAGATTTTGATCGACACCATCATCGGTTTCTTCACGGAATCTCTGCAAACGCTTATCAGTGCTCAAACTGTCATTCTGATGCATGTTCGAGCGATAAGATGGTACGGGAGAATCTATAATTTCCACAGGTGTTTCCACATAGCCTTCAGTGAGATCGAAAGTATAGCGCAGCAAACCGCCGACATGATATCCAGCTGCGGTGTTGGCTCCCGCCAAAGTGGTCCCACCATAAGCTTGCACAGTCCATTTCGGAGAGATCTTCCAAATCGCCAACAACTGGGAATCCACCAAAGAGGGCTCCACAGAATAAAACTTCATGGAACCGCCATTAACACTGTTGATGTACGAGCTGCGCACCAAAGAATCTTTTTTATTGCTGTCTTCGCTGACACTCTGATAGCCGAACACCTCTGCTCCCAAAGACAGAGCCCCCAGCTTCCACTGCAAACCCACACCCCAAGGCATCAAAAACGAGCGTCCGTCACCGCGATAATTGAAACCCAACCAGCCATAACCTCTCCACAAAGAAAAATCTTTCTGCGCAATCAGACGTGAGCGCACCTCGATCACCCCTTCAGAGTTCAACACCTCATCGGAGGCCTGATCCACCTTGGTCAAAGGCATCACGGCGGCAAACTCCGGGATGAGCTGAAAAAGTTCGGAGTACATGACAAAGTCGACTCCGGCGCTCACTTCGGTCAAACTGCTATTGGTGCGCGTGGAGATGGAGTTTTTGCTTTCCGCATTGGCCATATTGCCCGCAGCAAAGATCGCCCAATTTTTTTTCGGCGTATAACGGGTGGCCAGATGCGAATCCAAGAGCTGGTAGTGATTGCCGCTGGCCAAACTCTGACTGCTCTCGCCCATAGAAAGATAATTGGCCTCAGAATAGAAGAACTGCGTTCCGACCTCTATGTCCCAGCGATCTCGATTATATTCTTTATAGTTGTCCAATGCCCTGGCCGTTGCAGAAAATATTAAAAGACCCACAAAGACAGACAGTCGACATCGAAGATTCATTGCCATTTTCATAACTTCCTAATATTAACAAGCCTATGACGAACACTTCAAACAAATCACAGCTGGCCATCATCTTTTTCACTGTTTTTCTCTATTTAGTGGGCTTTGGTGTGGTTATTCCTGTTATCCCCATCCTCAGTCGCAACTTTGGCGCGACGGCCTTGGAAACCGGTTTGCTTTTATCAGTTTATTCTCTGATGCAATTTCTTTTTGCTCCTTTTTGGGGTCGCCTCAGCGATCGCTGGGGGCGACGACCTATTTTGTTGTTTTGCCTTTTGGGAGAGGGCTTGTCGTATATTTTATTTGCCTGGGCGCGATCGCTGGAGTGGCTGTTCATGGCACGCCTTCTTGCCGGTTTTTTTGGCGCCAGTATTTCGACAGCTTCTGCTTATATTTCAGACATCACACCCAAACATGAGCGCTCCAAGGGCATGGCTTTGATAGGGGTGGCTTTCGGATTGGGCTTTGTGGTGGGACCCGCTCTTGGTGGAGGCCTGGCCGTGTGGGGCCATCATATCAATCCGGCTCCTCATTTCGACACGTCCTTTTCCGCACTCTGGGTATCAGCTTTGTGTTTCCTTAATTTCTTTTTTGGTTTGAAATTCCTGAAGGAGTCCTTATCGGAAAAAAGTGAATCTGCCGCAAAGAAAAAGCGCTTTTCCATAATGTGGCATTATTTGCAGCAAAAGACAGTCGGTCCCTTGATCGGTATCTTTTTACTGTCCTCTTTGGCGATGTCTTCCATGGAAGCCACTTTGATTTTATTCATGGGTGAAAGGTTTCAGTGGGATGTGAAGCAAGTGAGCTTTGGCTTTGCTTATATCGGAGTGATCATTGTCTTCACTCAAGGATTCCTGGTGAGAAGATTGATTCCTCAGTGGGGTGAGAGAAAAGTTTTGCGCCTGGGACTTGTGCTATTCGCCTTGGGTCTGACCGGTATTGCTCTTTCGGGCAATCTGTTATTGATGGCGGTCACCATGACTTTATTGTCGGTAGGCAATGGTTTGTCGAATCCTTCCATCTTAGGCAGCATCAGCCTGCTGACCAACACGCGCGAACAGGGCGCGGCTTTAGGAGTCACGCAAAGCATGGCCTCTTTAGGGCGCATCCTGGGACCAGCCTTAGGGGGCGCACTCTATGGCTCGCTCAGTATAACAGCTCCTTTTTGGACCTCTGGCGTGCTGGCCTTTGTTGGAGTGGGAATAGTGTTAATGATCTACAAAATGATTCCGGAACACGGGAGAGTAAAAAATGGAGTTTAATAGTATTGGATATTTCCAATTCGAGAATCTTGTCCAAGGGCGTATTCCTCTGCTGTTGGTGATGCTCGGCAATATGGAAATCAAGCCGTGGTACAACTCCGTTGTAGGGATGTATTTAGATCAAGTGACCATCCGCTGCCAAGCCTCCGAGGTGGAGGCCTTGGTAAAAGAAAAAAATCTGCCTCCTCATTTCGCTATCATCATCTTGGACGACAACGCCAGCGTGAGCCCCGCTGTGGTCGCGAAATTGGAGCGGGCGGGGCACCTCAATACATATTATGTTAAGGGCGGATTCGCAGGACTCCTGACAGAACGTGAACAAGAAAAAAACGGCTAACTGACATAGTCAAAAAATGTGTTCTTGGCTAACGCTGCACTTTAGCCCATACTGATGACATCCAAAAACCTAAACTTTAAGCAAGGATGTATCTATGAAGAAGTTTTTGTTCGCTACAGCTTTGACCGTGGCAAGTGTCGCTCAAGCTGGTTCTTTGAATTTGGATCTGCGTGCAGATCACGACTCCGTTACTTATAACGACGAAGCCGGCCAAGACAGCACTAACAAATATTATTTCAAAACCATTCGTTTGAACTACGAAGGCAAAGTGAATGAAGAGCTTTCATTCCGTCTTCGCGCTGCTTACAACAAAGCAGGAACAGCGACTGCCGGTGCGGGAGACAACTCTCAAACAGCTCTTGAGTTTGCATATTTGACTCATAAAATGTCGGATCTGTTCTCTTTGACTGTAGGTAAAATCGGTTCTGACCACGGTGCGATCGAGAGCACAACAAGCGGTGCAGATTTGTACCTGACTTCTCAAGCGTACACTAAAACAGGTCCAACTGGTGGATTGCTGGGTCAATACCTGAGCACTTCCAACTTACTATACGTATTGGGTGCAAAAGGGACTTTCACAGTCACTCCAGACCACAACATTTCTATTATTGCGTTCAAAGTTCCAGGATCTACTGCTGACTCAGAAGCTTCTGTAACAGGTCTTTCTTGGAAAGGTGCTTTCCTGGATAAAGCCTTGAAAACTCATGTTTCATACCACATGGGTAACGGCGCGACGAACTCAGCTGATAAGCATGAGTTGATGTCTGCTGGTTTCGTTTGGAGCTTTTCTGACTTCGCAGCCGGTGTTGACTTCGTTAATTCTTCTTTCAAAGAAGACGCTTCCAGCGAAAAAGACTCTGTGACTTCTTATATCGCTAAAATCGCCTACACTGGTTTGGAACACTGGACTCCTCGCCTTGAAATCATCTCTTCTGAAGAGAAAGTTGAGACCAATGCGACGGCAGCTAACAACGGAACCAACAAGTACATGGGTTACGGCGCGGTTTTGGAATACAAACCATTCACCGAAACCAACTTCCGTTACCATGTAGCTTATAACTACACAAACCAAGAGGTTGCAGCGGGTACGGCTGATGCTAACGCTCAACAAATTATTGTCGGTGCTCGTTTGTACGCTGACTTCTTGAAATAATTCGTCACTTTTAGACGGTTTATTGAATTGAGGGAGACGAAGGTCTCCCTCTTTTTTTTCGGCGCACCGCCCCCTCCGCGATTTACCCATTTGGGCTATGCCAAAGTGCTTGAATTTGATAGCCTTTAAAGACTAAAACAGCTTCTTTAGAGGTCATTCATGTCAGAACAGTTATCAGATCGTTACAATCCCACCGAAGTTGAAAACCGCACCTATCAATGGTGGGAAAACTCAGGTTATTTTAAGGCTCAAGATCAATCAACAAAGCCCCCTTTTTCCATCATTCTTCCGCCTCCGAATGTCACAGGCTTTCTGCATATGGGTCACGCCTTGGACCACACCATTCAAGATATGTTGATCCGCTGGAAGCGCATGAACGGTTACAACACAATGTGGTTACCAGGAACGGACCATGCCGGCATTGCCACTCAATCTGTCGTGGAGAAAGAACTCAAAAAAGAGAATATCACCCGCCACCAGTTGGGTCGGGAAAAGTTTGTTGAAAAGGTGTGGGACTGGAAACACCAATACGGCAATAGAATCTATTCGCAAATGCGACGCTTGGGAGATTCCTGCGATTGGGATCGTGCTGTCTTCACATTGGATGAAGGTGTTTCCAAAGCAGTCCGTAAAGTTTTCGTTTCGCTTTACAAAAAAGGTCTGATCTATCGTGGACAACGCCTGGTGAACTGGTCAGGCCCTCTTGAAACAGCTATTTCAGATCTGGAAGTGGAACACAAGCAGATCAAAGGTTCTTTGTATCACATCAAATACCCTCTCGAGGACGGTTCCGGTTTCCTGATTGTGGCCACCACTCGTCCGGAAACGATGTTGGGTGACACGGCTGTTTGCGTTCATCCTGAAGATCCTCGCTACAATCATTTGATCGGCAAAAATGTTGTCATTCCTCTGATCAATCGCAAGATCAAGATCATTGCTGATACGTATGTTGATAAGAGCTTTGGTTCCGGCGTGGTGAAAATCACTCCAGCCCACGATTTCAACGATTATAAAATCGGCAAGAGTCATCATCTCGAGTTCATCAATATTCTGACGAAAAAA
>JBCECD010000028.1:0-14046 GCA_039206745.1 Bdellovibrio sp.
GATCAGGTTCGAGCTCTGCAGATCTTAGGTTTTGGTTCTGCGGGCAAAATTTTGGATAATCCCTATCCTTTAGGGGGATATACGGGGATTGAGGTGGGACTCACTTCGGAATTTATTCCCGTGGAGGATCTTGCCAATCTGGGAGACACCACGGATGCATCGGGGGAGTTCACCTACTACACTCTGACTTTTGGCAAAGGTTTGCACTACAATGTGGATATTCATGTGTACTTCACTCCGTTCATTCAAAAAGAAAAGATTCAAACCTATGGTGGTCAGCTGCGCTGGGGTTTTTACGAGACGAGTTTCTTTCCTTTAAGTTTCAGTGCCATGGTTTACGCAGGTGGCGCTAACTTTGCAAATTTGATCAATGTCACGAACTGGGGTGCGGATCTGTTGGCGACAGTGACGATGGATAATGTGGCGGTGTATGCGGGAATGGGACGTATCTGGTCGGTCGGTCAGTTTATTGGCGGAGCCGATGGTGTCACAGATAATCAGGAAACGGTAGAGCGCTCTTATTCCGATATGCATTCTGTGTTTGGTTTGAATATAGACATTGATAAATTTTTCGTTGCTATGCAGGTGGATCGCTATGTCGACTCGGTCTACAGTGGAAAAGTAGGATTTCGTTTTTAAGAAAGAACTATTGTCCGCTTTGAGCCTTTTCAATCAGTCGAGTGGTGGATTTGCCATTCACAAATTGCAAAGATAAAACCTGTCCCCCATAAGATTGTACGAAGGGGGCTCCGACGATTTGATCTATTTTCCAATCGCCGCCTTTGACTAAGATATCAGGGCGGATCTTATGAATGAGATTTTCAGGCGTGTCTTCTGTGAAGATCACTGTGAAGTCCACAGCTTTCAAAGCGGCCAAAATTTCCGCACGATCTGCTTCAATCTGGACGGGGCGAGTGGGGCCTTTTAAGCGGCGCACACTGGCGTCGGCATTCACACCCACGACAAGAATATCACCTTGAGCACGGGCTTCCTGCAAATAGCGAATGTGGCCGACATGCAACAGATCGAAGCAGCCGTTGGTGAAAACAATTTTTTTACCTTGCTTGCGTAGAGGGGCCAAGTGAGATTCAATTTGCGTAAAGTCTGACACTTGTCCCATAGATTGTTAGGCCTTTTTGTAGAGCTGAGTGCCGGTCCAATTGCCAACCAGATCACGACCGAAGATCGTGGACAGTAAAGGCAAAGTGATCACTCCTGTGACCAGAACCAAGAGTGAACGAGCCACAACTCTGAGAGCATAAGAAGTGCGATTCATCTCTTCAGGTTTACCGATTCTTTGATCAAAGGCCCACTCTCCTGGGGTGCATCCCAAGTACAGGCGATTGACTGTGAGATAAATGAAAATCACCGACGCAAACAAAGCCAGAGTCGCTAAGTAGATCATGCCCTGTTCATCAGGTTGAGAGAGATTGCGAACCAAGTCCACTTTAGTGACGACCAGTAAAATGATCATGCAGAGCAGGCCTGAAGCGATGACTAACATGCCATCCAGAAATGCGGCTGAGAAACTCCAAGTGGATTTTTTGTACTCTTCTCTGGCTGTGGGCGTGGAAATCTTTTGTTTGGAGTTTTCAAAATCCAAACGGCGGTTTTTTTGCAAGGTTTTGAGAATGGCATCAACGGCGGCAGAGCCATCGCCACCGACTTCTGTGAGGTCGCTGGGCGCAGAGGGGATGGTTGCAGTTCCGCGGGATTTACGCGGCAAAGGTGGACGAAGAGGGTCTGCTCCTGGTTCTTCGATCAGTTCCAAACCTTGATTCTTTAAAATAGGATCGGCGGCAGTTGTTGCGGTCGAAGGAGATGCTTTTTTCTTGTGAAAACCCAGACCATCCGTGAGGGGCTTAAATTCAAATTCTTCAAAGGGGTCCATTCCCTCTCCTTTCAACACATCAGATCAAAGTCATACTTTAGGACGGACGTCAGTGCCATGCAAGCCGTTTCAACTCGTAAAACCTGCGGTCCCAGGGTGACTGGATGAAGGCCTAGTTGTAGAAAACCCTCGACTTCGGTCTTGGAAAAGCCGCCTTCACTCCCGACGATCATCCAGATCTCACGCACGCCTTGAGGGTGAGAGCTTTTGATATTTTTGACATATTCTTTAATGCCAAGAGTCGACGGACCCTCATAAGCAAAAAGACCCACGGCACCTTGATGAGGGTTAATGGCACTCAGAGTTTGAGCCAAAGGTCGAGGTGGATGCACAGCCATGAGATCACCGCGTCCGCACTGCTGGGTGGCGGAGCGAACAATTTTATCCCAGCGTTCGAGTTTGTTATCAGAGACCTTGTCCTCTTTGCGTAAAAAGCTGAGTTCGGAGAAAAAAGGTTGAACGCTAGAAATACCCATTTCCACGGCCTTTTCAATCACGGCGTCCATCACTGGAAAACGTGAAATGGCTAAGGCCAAATGAAGTCGCGGTTCAGGCAGGGGAGGGATGATTCTTTCTTCGAGAAGCTGTGCCTGGGCAGTTTTTTTGGAAACACTCAGGACTTCGACAAAGTAAGCTTTGGAGTCCTCGGTGAGAACTTCAAACTTGGAGCCGACAGTTTGGCGGCAGACATCAAAGATATGATGAAAGACGTCACCGGTGAAATTCACTTTATCCTGAAAGAGGTCTTTTTTTTGAATCCAGTAACGTCTCATGATTGAACCCAGTAGCCGACCCATTCGTCTTTTTCGAGACGGCGAACGACGGTAAGACCTGAGCCTTCGAGAAACTTTTCAAAAAAGTGATTGTCGCGTTCTTCGAGAATACCGGTGAGGAGCATGTGTCCTCCGGGCTTGAGAACACGGAAAAGATCTTTTTTAATATTGATTAAAACACCGTCAATAATATTCGTCACAACGACATCATAACTTTGGCGAATGTCTTCGATCAGAGTGTCGGGCAGCTCGATGACGGAGAGCTTGTTTAACTTTACGTTCTCGCGAGCCACGCGCCGGGCTTCGGGATCAATCTCAATGCCTGTTACCAGGCCAAAGCCACTCATCTTGGCCAGCATCGCGAGAATGGCGGTGCCGGTGCCAACATCTAACAGCGACCAAGTGCTAATTTTTTCTCGATGTTTTTCAGAGAGTTTGTGAATGAAAAAGGCCATCATCTGAGTTGTGGCATGGGTGCCGGTGCCGAAGGCCATTCCTGGATCAATAGAAATCGGATGTTTGCACTCTGTCGGAGGTTGTAACCACGAGGGCACCACCCAAAAATCTCCGACAAGCTTAAACGGCTTAAATCCTTTTTTCCATTCGGCGAGCCAATCTTTATTTTCCTCTTCGTAGACACGACTTTGAATGTGGGAGTTGATCACCAGCAAACCATCAAAAAACGCAGCGCCAGGTTTCTCCGTAAAAAACACATCCATTTCGTGTTGTCGCACATGCAAGAGCTGCGGATCATAAGTAAGATCCGGCTGCGAAAAGGCCAAAGCCTCTGTCACACCCGAAGCCCCACATTCAAAACAATGTGTCGTAATAATATCTTCAAGCTCCGCCGGAACCTGACCCAATCGAACCCGAAAATAAGATGTATCACCCATACCCATCAGTTACCCCAAATTCCCAAAAGGTGCCAGGTGATTTTTTACGCCTACAGTGCGTTATCCTGTTGATATGTAAAGGTTTTATGGTTGTGGCGGAAGAGGCTTTTGCGGCTGTATTGAGACAGCTGTTATTCCCAGTTCAACGGGACTTGAGGGTGAAGGCTATGAAATCATGAGATTTCGCGATTGTGATGGAGCAAATCGAGACTGTCCTGATCATAGTTCTGACTCGGGATTATGGCTAAATGATAGGGGCCGTCATTCTCGGATTTGCAGTTTCGGTGAGACGGGAGTCTTGGGGGCTAGGCTTGCCTTTTCATCCTCTCCGGATAGTATGAGTGCAGAGAGCGACTAGAGAAGGATGGCAATGATGAAGATAGCAATGCGATGGGCTTTATCCGGTATTTTATTGTGTGCTCTCGGTTGTGCAGGACTTTTTCAAGGAATGATGGAAAAACCAAAGGTGGCTCTCAGTCATGTGTGGGCTCGGGATACCACTCTTCTGGGAACCACTCTGATATTTGTATTGAATGTCGAAAACCCCAATCGCAAACCCATTGAAGTCGAGGAAGTTCGTTATAAAGTCTTTATCGGTGAGCAAGAGTTCGCCTCGGCCAAGACAGAAAAGGCGATTAAGGTACCAGCTCGGCAGACCGCGCAAGTGGAAGTTCCTTTGCCTATTCAATTTGTCAGTCTGTTAAAAAATGTAGATCAGATATGGCGTGAAAAAAAAGTAGCCTACCGGATCGAGGGGCAGGCTCAGCTTTCATTTATTAGTATTCCATTTTCAGATCAAGGATCCGTGGAATTACAGTAGATATCTCTAGGCGAAGAAACTTTTTGCCAACTTATTGTAGAGCGGGAGCAGCAGCTGCCGTTTTTTCATTCAGAGCTCCAGGTGTCGCCGCTGCCGTAGATGGCTGAGCCGTGGCCAAGGCCGGAGTCGGAGGCGTTGCAAGCGTCGCCAAGGGGGCAACAGCCGGAGCTGGTGCGGTCGTGGGCGCTATTGTTGCCGGAGATATGGCAGCGGGTGTATCTGCTGTTGGAGTCGATGCGGAGGCCGAGGAGGCTTCCGTGATGGGGGGAACCTCAGAGGCAATAGAAGCTGTTTTACGAGGTTTCGATTTATCAATGAAAGCATTCTGTAAATCCACGCGATCTCCAGTCATAATCCCCGTCTGTTCCAGCATTGGCAGATCCTCGCGAGAAAGGAGAGCGTATTCACGAGCAACCGCGACACGATCATAGATGGCGATCACTTTCAGTTGCCCAACAGGAACTTGAATCTCACCGACAGCATTGGCACCGCTGGCATCGCGAATATTGAGCTTACGAACCACGGTCACAACCATATTCTTTTTTAGTCCTGAACCGGGGGAGACATTTAAATAAAAGTCTTTATAGATAGGGTCTTTTTCAGACAGAGTGATATTGCGCCGAACATCGACAACGGTGATGTCTTGAGCTTTCACACTCGCCGTAATCCCGAAGAGACTGATAAAAAGGGGCATTGAGATTTTCATCATAAAACCTTCCTGCCTTCTCTATCGGGTGTCTTATTTTGAAACTGAAGAGCGTTGTAGAGATTTTATACGAATCGAGGTCTTAGGTCCGGTCATGAACTGGATCAAAGTGCTGAGCCAGAGAATTTTTCACTAAGCAGGCCGCAATCAAAACAGCTCCCAGAATCTGGCGGAGGCTGAGACTTTCATGAAAAACCAAAGTTCCCAGAAGAGCGGCAGTGAGAGGCTCGATCATCATCAGCAAAGCCACTTCTTTACTGCGCAGCTTTTGCAGAGCTGCTAGCTCCAGGGTCAGAGGCATAATGGTGCACAAGAGAGCGATACCAAAAATGCAAGACACTTGAAAGGCCGTCAGATTTTGTACTGACTCTGGGTGAGGATGATGAAAAAGAGCAAGAGCCAGCGCGCCAAAAGTAATAACATATAAAGAAGAAGACAAGGGTCGAACATTTTTCTGCAGCCGTCCTGAAAGCATAACATAAATAGCGTAACTGATCGCGGAACCCAATCCCGCTAGCAGAGCCCAAGTATCCCGAATTTCAATATGCCCCCAGAGTAGCAAAACCAATCCAAGTGAAGCTCCGAGCAGAGGAATCAGCTCCTTCACTGAAATCTTATCCTGTGTGAAAAAATGCGAAAGCAGAGTCACCCAAAAAGGATAAGTATAGAGTAGTAAGGCCGCCAGTGTGACACTGAGGCCCTCAATGGCTTTGAAATAAAGAGTCGAGAAAAAAGCATAGCCGAAAATTCCAAGCAGAGCGGCAATGAAAATCTGCCGAGCCGAAAGTCGCACCCAATCTGGTTTAAACAACAATAAAAAAATCCACAGAAAAAGAGCGGCGACAATAAAGCGATAAGAGAGAAATTCTCCTACTGACAGTCCTGAGGCAAAAGCCCATTTCCCGAAAACTCCGAGGAAGCCGAAACCGAAGCTGGCCAGGGAGATTTCAAGGGTGCCTCGAACGCGAGGAGAAAGTGATTTCATTTTTTAGGTCGGGCTCCGACTTTCTTCGCAGGTTTAGAAGAGCGTGCTCCGGAGGACTTCCTAGCAGAGGAGGCTTTGCCTCTGCTGGCAGAAGGGGCCTTGTCGCCGCTGCTGCGGCCTTTGTAAGTACGCTTTGCTTTGACTTCATCGGGCTCATCCGCCAGGAAAACCCGCTCCACGGCCACTTCATTTAAGAAGACTAATTCACCCGCTTTCAGGGCTCCGAGACGCAGACGACCGATAGCGACCCGCTGTAATTTAAGGACGTCGAATCCCACTTTTTCAAACATCTGACGGATCTGACGGTTTTTTCCCTCGGTGATAACGATTTTGTACCAGTCGTATTTATCAGATTTGTTTTCACCGGATTTTTTGATTTTCTCGATATGTTTGGCGGAAACGCGACCGCCGACAATGGAAACGCCTTTACGAAGTTTGTCGAGGTGACGAGCTTCTGGCTGTCCGTTGAGTTTCACCAGATAAGTCTTGGTGACCTCGGCCTTGGGATGCATGACTTTGTTAGCGTAGTCACCATCGTTGGTGAGTAGAAGCATGCCCTCGGAATCCCAGTCCAGACGACCAATGGGAAATACGCGCGCAGGAACTCCTCCGAGATAGTCGGCAATTGTAGGACGACCATGGGGATCATCCATGGTGGTGAGAACACCACGAGGCTTGTTCATCATCAGGTAAAGTTTTTGTGTGAGGGATTTGCGAAGAGGTTTGCCTTCAATAAGAATACGATCATTTTGCGGATCTACTTTGACACCTAATTCGTAAACACGTTTGCCGTTAACGGTGACTTGTCCCTCTTCAATCATGCGATCTGCATGGCGACGAGAGGCCAAGCCGCTATCAGCGATTAATTTGTTAAGTCGAACCCTTTGAGTGGAGCTATTTTCAGACATTCTTCATCAGCCTCAGATAATGGTTGAACGGCCAATATATCACTACTGAAGACAGAAGAGGAGATATTCTTGCGATTGTATTCGCCCAAGGCATGCCGGAGATCCCGAGCCAGCAAAGTCATGAGCTTGTCGCCCAAAAAGATGTTCTCGAGAGCCGTTTCCGCTTTGTTCAAAATCACGGAGGACCATTTAATGGCTTCAGCATCGCCTTGTTGGATGAGAGCGCAGGTCCTCTCTAGCTGGCTGACCAAATCCTGATAGTAAGGGTCTGTACGCCTGTCGACAAAAAACTGTTCCAAACGTTTGATGGGAAAGAGCAGACGAGTCTGTTCAGATAAAGGCTCGTTTTTGAACTCTTGTAATTTTTGGAAAACATAGCCGCGCAGAAGAGATCCCGTGACCTTTCCGCCCGACATATGGAATTGCGCTGTAATATAAGGAGCCACTTCGATTTTGTGAGAGTGATGAGAGCTCAACTCCAACTCAGGTGAATAATATAAAACCAAATCCGGGCGTAGAGGCTCCAAACGACCCTTGCGGATGGTGAATTTGCGGTCGAAACTGCGCACTTCCAAAGACTTATCTTCACGCAAAACAATCGCCACAACACGTTTGTTCTGATCCGGGAGGATGCGATACTTGTCATTTTCGCCGCAAAGAGTCGAAACGTATGAGCCCACAGCGTCAAGTAAATCAGAGAAATGCTCAATCTCGATCAGCTGCATATTTTGTGGAAACAGAATAGGGCTGAGATCGAACTTTTGTTGATAAAAGCTATTGAAATTATCCAACAAAAACTGAACCTCGTGTCCGAGCTGTTGCTTATTGGAGGCCCAATGCGGGTAATCCATGCAATAGTTGAAAAAGGTTTCAATCAGCTCGGGTGTCAGAGAGTCTTCGGGGTGAGGGAAACCACGCAAAAAATTGTAAAAGGACAATCGTGTCGGCGTATTCTGCGGATTGAGATCAGATACAAATTTTAAAAGCTGCCCTACTTTAAGCACCGGGTCCCCCACCTGAGGGCCCTAAAGTATGAACATTTGAAATTTTAGTCCAGAGAAAATATGATAAGAGTGGAGAATTTTTTAGAAGCTCAAAGTACGATCCAAGGGAGGGCGTCCATGCACAAAGAACTAAACCCGGAATTATTCGGAGAGAAAAAAGCAGCTAAGAGTCCGGTATTGGAAAGTGCCGGAGCGCTCAATGCGTCCGCAAATAACTATTTGAACACGGACCGCCAGATTTTTGAGCTGCGGGCGCAAAACCAGGCCTTGGCTGATCAGTTGAATAAAGTTGTCGGGACCGTTAACGAGCTGATCAAAACGTCTAATATCAAGTTTGAAAAGCAATCCCACCTGATGAGCCGCCTTGAACAGAATCACAACGGTCTGGCATTGGAAGCCGGGCAAAAAATCACCCAAATCATGCAGCGAGTGAACGAGCGCAAAAGTATAGATTTGAAAGTTCAGGAAATGGTCGATCGCCATAACAATGTGATTAAAAGCTTTGAAGTCAGAATGAATCATCTGCAAAAACTTTTGGCTGAAAAAGAGGCGCAGATGATTTCCTGTCAAACGGCTTTGAACGAAGCAAAAATGGAAATTGCTCGTCTTAAACGTCTTTAAATTTTCTTCCTGGACTTTAGACTGTTCAGTTTTATCGCGAAAGAACAGATAAGACCTCGATACACTTTGCAAAAGAGGAGAGGTCGTGTCGCGTTCAAAAAACTATCTCGCGGGAATTGTTGCTATTTGCAGTTTGATGATCTTGATCCTCTCAGGGGCGTGGTATCATCAGGGCAGTCAGGCGGAAAAGACGCGAGGCTTGGCTTCGAAAAGTAATTTTGAGACGGCGGAACAGTGTGGGCCTGAGCGCAATTACTTGCTTAAAGATCTTAAAAAAATATCGCCGGTTTTTCTAAGAACTCGCTTGCAGGCAAAAGCTGATATGCCTTCGCGGGAATGCATCTCCTATATCATGCAGAATTTTATTCCTCTGAACGCCAAATCTCCGGCAATGTCCCAATGTAAAGACGCTGAAGGAAATGCATTAAGTGCCCCCACTCGGGGTGAAAAAGAAAAAGGCTTCTTTCCCCCGTGCGTGACCGAAGAGTATGTGAACAGTGTCTACAATTCTCTTATGGATGTAGGAGACTGTCTGAATGTTCCGATCAAGGAGCTCCTGCCTAAACTCTATAACGAAAGCGGTTTGCATCTGAATGCTCTGGGTGGCGGTATGGATGGAGGCGTGGGGCAGTTAACAGTCACGGCTCTTAGTGAGGTGTTCAGTCGATACAATGGGGAGTCGCGCTTTCCTTCGTCGCTGGATTGGTATGTGCGGGAGATGAAAAAGTCAGCGAAGGAATCCTGCAGGCGCATTGTGGCTGAAAAAAATATTTATCAGCTGCCAGTTCCCGAGGGAAAAAAGCTTTGTATCTATGGTGAGGCCCAAGATGAAAACTGTTATGCTCCCTGGTCTTTGGCTAATCGCTGTGTAGTGATGGCGGCTCCGGAGAGTCCTCTGCGCAATGTCTTATTCACGGCTGTGTTTTACCGAAACATGTTGAAGAATGCGACAGGCATCGGCTATGCCGCAGGAGAGGATATTTTGAGTGGTCGTCTCTATCGAGAGGGTGAGCAGCTCAATGGCTATATTGGAAATGGCAAGTTGAATGAGAGGTTGCAACAGTTAGGGGTCACTCAGGCTCGCCCTGAAATCTTGCGACAGATGATGGTTTCTTTGGGATTCAATGCTGGCATTGGCAGTGTGCGAATTTTTATGGAGAACTACATCAAACAAAAAGAGGCAAAAAATCAAAGACTGACAAATGAGCACTTTGATTTTCAGACACGCACTACAGGAAAGTGGGCTATTGTCACCAATCTTGCGACCTTCTGGCGCGGATTGGGCAGCCCCGATGAGGCTGAATTTCAAAAAGCTTTGAATTTGATGGAGGTGGTGCGGGAGTTGGGTGTTGACCCTACTGACACGCAGAACAAATACCGGCAGTTGCGGCCTTTGGTGCAAAAAGATATTGAAGAGGTGGATGCTCTTCAGCTGAATGAAGAAGACCGCGAGAAAAAGATCAGTGTCCTGAAAGTGCGCTATGATAAATACCGTCATCCCTTGTTAGCGGAGGTGTTCGTGCGCTCGGATGATTTATCTCTTCCAGAATACATTCGGATTGCTCATGCTCAGGCTATTGCAACGTCCACCAGAGCGGGAGGCGCTCCGGGCTATTTAAGCTTTATTGCTTCGAGACATTTAATCTTGGAAAAAGAAATGGGAGCGCAGGTATGCACAGCTCAAGACTATTTAAAATTTTAGCTGCGATTGCGGGACTGACTTGCCTTTCCGCATTTGAGTTTCAAACGCGGAGTCCGTTTTCTGGCAGTGGTGGTGAGGCAGTGGTGGCGCGAAAGGACCTCGTCGAAGATGTAGACCAGCGTCTCGACAGTCTTCGTCAAAGAATGCGCAGTCGAGCTCCGGCAAATGTTAAAGTACAAGTTCTGCGTGAGACTTTATCGCAGGTTCAGAAGCTCCGCCAAGAAAGACCTGTGCAGAGGATTGATCGCGAAATCTATTTAGACTATTCGACTGCTTCATTAGAGCATGTGGCTCAAGATAAAAACTTTTCTTTGGAAAAGTGTGCGTACTATCAGTTGCGTTTGCGCAGCGATTTTGAGCCCTTTGCGGAAGACAAGCCAGAGCACCCGGCTCTGCGTCGCTCCTATGACATCATCCAAGGGCTTTGTTCGTAGGAGCGAAGGGCGGAACGGGAATAGCCAGGCTCAGGCATAGCAGGCGGAACTCCTCGTAGAGATGAGCTGATAAAAAAGGCTCTGTGATTTTATCAATCAAAGACTTCTTCTGAATAAGAGACAGGGAACGATGTTGAAAAATAAAGTGTTCCATTTCCTCTAAAGAAGGAGTCTCTTGAGTCGCAATTTTTTGCAGGATTGTTTCTGCGGATACTTTTCCGGCATGGACCCGAGGGGGTGCCGGTAAAAGCAGAAGTTTGGCGTTTAAATACAACAGAACTTCCAAGAAAGTCCAATGCTGATCGTGATGAAACACCATCTCCATTTTTTCCAAAAGATCTTTTTTATCGCGCAGAGATAAGTTGCGAAGGCTGGCAATCGCATATTGAAAAAGGCCGACTCTTTCCTGGGCGTCGTGTTTGTCGACAAAGTTCGCGATCTGATCAAAGACCGATTCGGTGGGAAATTCCTCACGGAGCAAGGCTTTGGCTTCAGCATACTGTTGCTGGGAACGGAAGGTCAGCAAAGCCAAGGTGCCGCGAGCAATTTGCGGATCTAACATGAGATTTTTCACTGGCGCGAGTTGATTCACCACCATTTGTGACAGGGCTAAATTTTCTGCTGTGGGAGCGCCGATGCTGTTGAGAAGAGCTGCTTTGTGCAGGGTCTTTTCCACTTTTTTATCCACGGCTTTTTGAATGACAGGATTTAAAGTCATCTCATGCTGAACCCGGCTTATGAACATTTCCAGAGGTTGATTGGGCACAATTTTCTTGATGCGTTCTCGGAGGGGCGGATGGCTGGAAAGGAGAGAGCTCATTTTTTCCGAAAATCCTTCGGCGAAAAAGATATGAGCGTATTCAGCGTGATTACTGTGCAGACGAGATCCTGTGCCCAAACTGATCTTGGCTAGCGCTCGAGCTAAGCCTTCTGGGTTGCGGGTGAACTGCACAGCCGAGGCGTCAGCTAAATACTCGCGTTGTTGTGAGATGAAGCTTTGCAGGAGACGGCCTAAAGCGTACCCGACAGAGCCGATCAACATCAGAACCCCGCCTAAAGCATCCGCTGAATGGCGTTTGCCATAGCTGGATTTGCGGCGGCCTACTTCCCGGCCCATTTGCACAAAAAGCAGAAAAGTGCTCACTGCCGCTGCCAGGCGGGTATTGAGTTGCATGTCTTCATTGAGAATATGACTGAATTCATGGCCAATCACTCCTTGCAGTTCTTCACGCGAGAGGAGCTCAATAGAGCCGCGAGTCACTCCAATCACAATAGAGCGCGGGTCTGTCCCGGCGGCAAAGGCATTGATACCGACTTCACGTTCGAGAATATAAAGTCGGGGTAAGGGCACACCGGAAGCAATAGCCATCTCTTCGACAACATTTTGCAAGCGTCTCTCTGCATCGGTTTGAGGCGAGGTCAACAGGCGTCCTCCCAGCAAGAGAGCCAACTGATCTCCATCGGGCCGTTTCCATATCATAAAAGCGCTGATGGCTAAAAAGATCAGGCAGGACATGACGAAAAGATGAGGCTCCAGGCGGTCTGAAGGCATAAGCGATTGATGTTTGACGGAGCCGCGGATCATAAGACCCATTAGAAAAGCGTTGATGGCGGAAAGGATAAGAACATTAACGCAAAATAAAAGGCTCAGGAGCCATGAGTTTCGTCGTGCTAGCTTCTGAGCTTCAAAAAATCTCATAGGAGTTATTCAAAAGAAACGCGCACGGTATTGCGCTCATTAGGACTGGTGATTTCAAAGCTTGCCGCTTCTTTAAAGCTGAAGGTCCCGGCAACGATATTATGAGGGAACATCTGGCAGTGATTGTTGTAGTCCATCACAGCATCATTGTAGGCCTGACGAGCAAAAGAAATTTTATTCTCAGTGGTGGTGAGCTCTTCTGTCACCTGCATTAGATTGGCATTGGCTTTGAGATCGGGATAGCTTTCCACAACGACCATCAGTTGACTGAGAGCCTGGCCAAGTTGTCCTTCGGCGTGCAGGAGATTTTTCATATTCTGACTGTCGGCTGGATTTTGAGAGGCCGCGCGATGGGCTCCCAGGGCTTGATTTCTCGCCCACACCACTTTCTCGAGAGTTTGTTCTTCATGTTTCATGTAAGCCTTGGCTGTTTCCACTAAGTTGGGAATCAGGTCATAGCGGCGCTTGAGTTGCACATCAATTTGTGAAAAAGAATTTTTCACCAGATTTCGTAATTGAACCAGCTTGTTATAGATAATAATAAAAAACGCGACAATGGCTAAGCAAAACCCAATTAAAAAAGGACCCGACATATTCACACCTCGTGAGCCAAGTTTAAATCTTTTGCCAACAAAGTGTGAGTCTAATTCACTATATGTCTTGTCTTAGGTCGTGCTACTGGGAAACCTTCTGCATGCGTTTCAAGAACTGATCAGGTTTTTCAAATTGAGTCAGGGTCAGAGCATCAATCCACATTCCATGGGGATTGATAAAGATCACTGTCGGTAATCCCTGGATGTTGTATTTCTTTTTCAGAGTACGCAAGGCAGGAGAGTCCTGAGTCGCATCAAACTTCAAAAGTACGAACTTCTCTGCCAGATTGCGGACGTCGGGATGGGAGAACGTATGTTGTTCCAGCTCATGACAAGCGGCACACCACTCGGCCCAAAAGTCGATGATCACAGGCTTTTGCGATTTCGCGGCCTGCACTAAGAGTTCATCGGAATAGGGTCGCCAGTTCAGTTTGCTAAAAGCTGGAGTATCATGAGGACCTGAGTAATGCTGGCTGAGGACCGGGCGAAGATCCAAGGCCCCTAAAGCCATATAGCCAATCCCGATAATCAACATTCCCTGCATCAAACCTTTACGCACGCGATGAAGCATGGATTTGTGATGAATATTTAAGAAGGCCCCGTAGACACTAGAGAGAATCACGAGTCCCACTCCCAGCGCCAAATCGTACCAGCGATCAGGCAACAGCAGATTGAGATAATAGTAAAAGCCACTCAACATCAGTGAACCCAGAATAAATTTAAAACCATTCATCCATGAGCCTGATCGCGGTAGGTTTTTTATCAGTTGATTGGAAAGACCTAAAACAATAAAAATCAAACCCAATCCCAAGGCATAAGTGAACAGATACAGAAAGCCCATGATTTTATTTTGAGTCGAAGCCACATAAGTGAGAATGGCGACTAAAACGGGACCAACGCAGGGGCTGGCAACAATACCGGCAAAGAGCCCAGTCAGATACACGCTTAAGATATTTTTGCTCTGCTTGCCCGCTCCCAATTTATTGCGAATAAAGGCTGGCATTTGCAGCTCATAGA
>JBCECD010000029.1:0-3428 GCA_039206745.1 Bdellovibrio sp.
TTTCGCCGCTGAGGGATTGGTACGTCTTTTTTACGAAGTTAGCTTATTGAGCAAGACGATCTCGGAAAACCCAGAGCAATTGTCCCTGTGCGGAAAGAGCAAAATAATAATCCCGATTTTTCAAATCGGCACCCGAGGTTTGCCACCATGAAGACTCAATGCGCTCGCTGGGAAAGGAGGATAGAAATTTTAACTTCTGAGACTCTCCAGCAGATAAGGCTTGAGGGGTGGGCAGCAATAATGAAGGCCGAGGACTGGTGTTCAAGCCTTTGGCATAAACGGATTTGATTTGGACGGCCTCTTTGTCCCAGCGTACATCATCTCGGGAAATGAACTCTTCAGGCCAGTCGGTGATCAAGGAAAAGCTTTTTTCAGGAAAATGACTGGCCTGCATTTGTAAAAAACCCATTTCACACTCAGCCTGACGGGCAAAGCTGATCAGTCGACGCCAGCGATCCTCGCTGGTTTCCCGCGGGAGAAAAAAATCCAACTGCTGAACTTTTTCTGGCACATCTTGCAAAGAAATTTCAAATTCCCGCACTGGGTTTTCCAAAACTATTTGTGAAAGCTTCTTTTCCAAGAGATCTTCAAAAAGAATCTGATCGCGTGTCGGGGTGACGGGCTCAATGGTCAGTTGATACTGAGTTTCTGAGTATTCGCAATACAAAGTGATTTTCAAAGCGCGAACATAGCGGGCCAGCCCTGTGATGCGAGCAAAGAGTAAATTCAAGTGAGGGCGCAGTGCCTGCATCACCAGGGACACGGCATTGATGGGATCATCCAGGTATCCATAGCTGACCAGAGGATCTCCCGGAATCAAGGGTGAAATCACCTGTGAATCGTCGCCGTGCAGGCGCTTCCACAGCAGAACGCCCATGTCTCCCCATCGGTCTCGAAGGGAGTTGAGACGAAACTGCAATGTTTCCTCGAGAGTGTGCACGCCCAAACTGTGAAAAACCGAGATCATGTGCTCCAGAGATTTCTTTTGCGTCCAGGAATTCAATCCCTCCAGCTCTTTGAGAGCATCCAATCCCAGCCCTTTCAGGCTGGCACTGTCATGACCGGGAGAAGTGATGCAGTTGGGACGCCACAGAGCCAGCAGTTGCGCTACTGGCGGAGAGTCGGCAATCGCCACCGAAGCTTGCGCTGAAAGCTGTTGTGCTAATCCCAGAGCTTTTTGCAGACAGGTGCTTTCTCCACCAAAGAAATGGCTCGTACTCTCAATGTCGACAAAGACAAAATGAGGAAAACGAAATTGCACCCGTGGACTGAAAATTAAAAACGCTTCAGCGCAGGAATTTTCTTGAGGTGTTTTGAAGTTGATGCATAAAACGCGCATGGATCATACTCCCTGAAATATTGAAAGGTGTTGGACGGTGTAAAGCTCTTTGCACAGTGACGAAGTCCCTCTGAAAATGAATGATCAGACTGAAAAAAGGATGGATGAATGAGGGACCTTTGGTATTCATGAAAATCAGCGCGACTTTGTGTAGACGGCACAGACGCTTTAATTTTTGCAGCTGATGATTTTTAAAAAAGAACTCTTTGAACTGACAACCAATGACTTCAAATAAAGAACTGGTGATCAGCTCTTGTAAAATCCAAAACAGTTGCTCGATGCTCTCGGGCTTTTTGACCACTAAGAGTTTTTGTAGATTGATCTGACGAGCTTTCAGGTGAGAGGGAAACAGCAGTGTTTCCCCACTCACCCAAGCTGCCCATTTGTTCTGCTGATGCACACCTTGCAATAGTTTGATCCATACCGAGGTGGCTCCCGTGCCTGGCAGACCATGAAAGAGCGAAAGATCCCCTTGGGGGACTCCTTTCCACAGCAAAAAATCATCGAGCACCGGAACCCCTGTGGGAACTCCGGGAGGGGGTTGCAGATGCTCTGAAGAAACAAAAGGAATATCAGCTAAAGCGGGAAGGGCGACGGGATTCATAAGCTCTCCATTTACATATAAATTACTATGTAAATTATATGTAAGTCAAAGAGCTCTTATAAAATATAGACGAAAGTCAGGACTTAAGGCTGCCTTCAGCGATAAGCAGACTCTTTTTCGTATCGCAGCCCCAATGGTATTTGAGAATATTCGTATTTTTACCAATGACGCGATGGCAGGGAACCCAATAACTCACGGGATTTTTAGCCACTGCCGACGCCACAGCTCGAACTGCCGAAGCTGTTGCTACTTTTTCCGCTAACTGCGTGTAGGTCCAAGTTTTACCATGAGGGATTTTCCCCAACTCTTTCCAAACCTTCTTTTGAAAATCAGTGCCCAGCAATTTAACAGTGGGTTTTTTCTTCCAAAAATCACCCTTGGTCCAAGGAGCGGGAGTGAAAGGGCCGACATCGAATCCATAATGCTTTTTAAAGAGTTGAGCTAGATCCCCTTCCACCAGCTTTTTACCGAGATTGTAATTACCTAAATAGATCAGCTGCTCCTGATCAAAAGCGGCCAACCAATCTCCAAAGGGAGAGGGGACTTTATAGATATGGAATTCCAAATCACTCATGAGGCACCTCGTTTTATAGAGGAACCTCTAACCCAGGTTGTAAGCGGACTCAAGCCAAAAGTGATTTTTAGCTTTCCACCTCTTCAATATAAAGAGGTGTGAAGTAGCGGATGTCATAGGCGCCGTTTTGATGAAAGATATCGACAACAGACTTCTTTTGTTCTTCCGTAGAAGTGGGAACGCACAATAAAATATGACCATTGCGGATTTCAATGTCAGCTTCATGAAGAAACTTCCATTCAGCGGAGTCTGAGAAACGAATGAATTTCCGCATATAATTTTCCAACATATTGTGGTGGTTGCCATCCGCATCAATAGCAGCGATGCCTGAGTTGCCTTCAAAAACATTGAAATCTTCGTCGGTGTAGCCTTGCATCTCCAAATCGGAGATGGAGCGCTCGGCCTCTTCGGAAGAAGAAAAAAAAGCAGCAGTATAGCGGTTAGGATAAGGCAGAGATTCAGGGTGGGGAAGTTGGTCCAGATGAGTCATAGATACCTCCTTTAACTGCGTTCTTTAGTGATACCAAAGATAAGTTAAGAAGGGGCAAAGAGAGAACGTGATTTTTAACAGTGCATCTCGGGTTGCAATGGGGTGGCCACTGATTGCAGGAAACGAGTGACGGAAGGCGTATATTCCTGGCGAAAGTCACGAAGACCTGTCAAATGACCGGCTTCAGGAAGCGACAGCTTTGTCCACTCCAGATGAGTGTGAGGCTCAAAAATCTCATCAATGTGTCCCGGTGGAATCAGAGGATCTTTCCAGCCTCGAATAGACAAAATTTTAAATCCTGCTGGGAAGGTACGTAAATGCGCTGCCAGATCTTTATGAAAGTAAGGACTCCAGCCCACGCTGAGTAAAGGTGTCAGGATCAACTTCAGAAGAGTGGATTTAACCTTGAACTCTTCTGTAT
>JBCECD010000029.1:3438-13796 GCA_039206745.1 Bdellovibrio sp.
AAAGCGGGCTGAAGGACCGCTGTCGCAAATCAAGGCCACAGTGTCGGAGCACCGACGTCGCGCCATCGCTTCCATTGCGGCGGCGGTGGGATTGGAAAAAGAGAAAATAATTTTCTTTCCCGGAAGCATATTAAGCAGAGCCTCTATCTGATCAGCATAAATATGTTTCGCACCAAAACCTCCGCGGGAACTCAGGGGCGGGCGTAAAGATAAAAGATCCCGATGAGTGCCTTTCAGTTGAAAAGCAAAAGCATCAAACCCCAGATCGTTCACGAGTTTAATATGGCGGAGCAGTTGGCGTTTGGTGCCCTCGTAAAAAGGCACAAAGAAAACCAACTCTTCATATCTTTTGTTCTTTGCGAAAAATAACTCCCCATCGAAGGGGAGTTGGGAACGAACTTCTTGAGAGGAGCTGCTTTGAGAGCTTTGTGTTTCAGTCATATAATCTCTCCCTCTCTACGGCCAGTCAGTTTAGTGTTTGTGAACAGAAGCTTTGCCGGGCCAGAGGTCTGTCCAGTGTCCCGCAGAACGGCTTTCCGCCTGATGAGCTTCCCCCAGAGCGCTTTCAGAAACAATGACTTTTTCGAGAGCTGTTTCCGCCAGAACTTTACCACAGGCTTCGATCACGGATTCCGCATCCAAACCATGGTAAGCGTATATTTCTGAAGGACGTCCGCATTTAGAGTGCTTGCGCACGGCCAATGACTCCTGACGAACACCGATGATCGAACCAATATTGTCCAGCAAGCCTGCCTCGCCATCGGCGACGCTGACCACCGGCACACGCTTGCCCGCTACTGTGACAAAATCACCGCTGGTGACATCTTCAGTTTTGCGTAAATAAAGATGAGAGTTCACTTGCAGTTCATTTTTCAAATAATCGTAGTCATTTTCATGAGCTTGAATGCCGATCAACAAGTCTTGGGATGTCACCACAATAACATTGGCATAAATGCCTCGGCCTAAAAGAGCTTCAGAAGCCTTGATCGCTTCCGTCACCAAAGAGCCCATGGCAAAAATATTCACCACATTATCACCGGGTTCATAGCCTGCATATCCACGATAGTCGATCAGGTAATAAGCGCCTTTGAGGACTTCCTCGCGAACAGTCGAGAAGATTTCATTCTCTTGAAGATGTGCCACTTCTTCTTCATTTTGCGCGCCCTGAATAGGGAATTCCGCACGAGACAAGCTGCCTTCCAAACCTTGTTTGAAGCGCACTTGTTTTTTCAAATAATGAAGCATGTCTTTTTGTTCAGCACCGCGAGTAACCAAACGTAAAAGAGTGCCGGTGCGTCCCGCATTGTCATTCAAGACATGGCGGCGCAAAGTATCACAAAGAATCCAATCCAACTCCTGGCAGAAGAACGGCTCCCAGGTGATTTGGTTCGGAATTTGGATGTCTGATTTCCATCCGTGTTGTGCGCCTTCTGGCGAAAGAGTGATTCCCGAAGGAGTTCCCACGCAGATGAAAGAGCTTTTCCAGTAAAGATTATAAAAGTACTGATCCAAGGCGCGCTTGATGAAGAAGTCGTAAACTGTCATCAGAGGAATGATCGGAACACCCACGGTGTCGCGCATTTTGCCAAATGCACCTACGCAAGACATCACGTTGCCTTCAGCGATTTCAAAACGCAAAAAGCGGTCTGTGACCTCTTCACCAGGTACCAGATCTGGAAGCTTGTGATCTTTCACGCCCAACTCTTGTTCTACGTCTGTGACAACAGGAGCTCCGAAGATCTTGCCATCCATCGCGGGATTTAAGTTGGTAGAAGTTCCCACATCAGGAGCCATGGAGATAAACAACTCTCCTGGCAACTTGAAGGGCTTTTCTTGAGCTGTGAGAGCTTTTTGTTTTTCACTCAAAGAGGACTCATCGAGTGATGTATTGGAAATACGTGTGAGCTTTGCAGTCAGTTGTCCTAGCATCCACTGAGTATGAGGATAGCTGGTCATCTTGGTGTTGATATCCAACGAATAGGGGATCTCACCAAACTCAGTTAACTTTTTGAGGAAGAACTCTTGGTTTTTCGCTTTCAAGGTGTGCTGAGCTTTGATCTCTTTATAAAGCTGCTCGCTTCGGCTCGCTAGGAATTTTCCTTCGGCAGAACTTGCGGCAAAGCGCTCGTAAAGTTTGTCACCTTTCAGACCCTGCTTTGCTCTCAATTCCTGAACTTCTTCTTCTTGAGGCAGGGAGGAGTGGTTACCTGGCTGAGCTGCGGCCTTCAAACCCCAACCCTTCAAGGTGTGAGCGATAATGATAGTCGGTTTGCGTTTAGACGCTTTGGATTTCAACATGGCTTCAGCCAAGGCGATCATGTCATGACCACCGAAATCACGGATGGCTTCGTGCAACTCCTGATCGGAAATGCTTTCCAGGAAAGCTTTCATGTTAGGATGTTCTTTGGCGATGCCTTTTTTCAAAATCTTCATATCCTGCACGAGAAGCAGGGCTTGCAATTCGTAGTCAGCCAATTCTTTTTCCAGGAAATTTTTGAAAGTGTCGCCACCTTTTTTCTTAAAGAGAGCCTGGCGTTTGGAGCCGTGACGGACTTGAATGACTTCCCAACCATTGGCAGCCATAGTGCGTTCAACACGATCCGCGTCGGTGCCGTTCATGATCTCTTTGTTGGTGATACGTTGTCCATCCAGAGATTGGCGGTTGTAGTCCAGGATCCAAGTGACAGCACCCAGTTCGCGTTCGGCAAAGTCGGGAACGGCTTCATACATAGAGCCTTCACGGAACTCAGAGTCTCCGCACACAGCCCAGAAGTGCGCATCTGGAACTTCATAGCCATGCTCACGGGCGTAGCGATAGGCCAAAGCCAAATATCCTGCTGCGACCGGTGGAATGCCTACGGTCCCTGAAGGGAAGAAATTATGATGATCGGGATCGTAAGTGGAGTGATAAGATTGAAAAACAAACTCGCTGCCATCTGTGAACTTGCGCAGACCATTCATGGCCTGATCTGCTTGCTCTTGAGAGAGCTTCGATAAATCTGATTTCAGCAACAGATCCAAAAGATAGTTGTAAGAGTGATCTGTCGGGGAGGCATGGGGTTTGTTGGCAATGTGATCAAAACCTGTCTTAGCAATCAAATGCAGAGCGCCCATGATGTGCAAAGAGCTGGCGGAGGCCGAAGGATGGCCACCGATTTTAGGGTCGCCTTTTTCTTTGTCAGGACGGTGATTGGCTTGCCAGATCATCTGAGTGGCTAAATAGTGAGCCCTTCTTGCGATTGAGTCCAAAAGTTCAGGTTTTATGTTTTTTAAGGTCGAGTTATCCAATGGAATCTCCTTCAAGGGGCCTGTCCAGCCCCCTGTCAGATTCCGATCTGAGATGCTGCTGGCTCCGTGCCCTTGTACATACTAGAGTCTCGCAAACTAGCACTGTCCCTCAGAGGAGTCCATGAATTTAAACCCCGCAGCAAGAGTTCTGGCTCTATTTCAGATATTGAATTAAATCTTCATCAGAAAAACGGACTTTTTTCTGATGTTGAAGAGCGTCTTCCGAGTGACGATAACCCAAGGCGACTGTGGCCACAGTTTTCCAACCAGAGCCTTCTACGCCCAAAATTTTATCATAGGCTGCTGGATCTAAACCTTCCATCGGAGTGGCGTCAATCTTCAGTAAAGCCGCCGATTGCAAAAGGAATCCCATGGCAATGTAAGCTTGGCGTTGGGACCAAATTTTGATCTTTTCTGGAGGGGCTTTGACCAAATTTTCTACGAGCATTGCTTTAAAACCACCTAAAGATTCAGGAGAAGTCTGGCGAATTTCCGCCATGCGCTGGATGTATTTTTGAACATGTTCGGTGTCCATGCTTTCTTTATAGAGGAACACCACATAATGGCTGGCATCGGTCACTTGAGTTTGATTCCAGGAAACAGCTTTGAGTTGTTCACGCAGAGCGGGATTTTCCACGACTAAAAATTTCCAGGGTTGAGCACCATAAGAGGAGGGAGCCCAGGTCAGAGATTGAGCTAAAACAGCCCAGTCTTCGGGACGGATTTTTTTGGTGTTGTCGTATTTTTTAGTGGCGTATCGCCATTGCAAAGCTTCCTGAATCAATGAATTAGACATAACGAGCTCCTTATTGTGCTATATATTGATACATTATAAACGTTTTTTGTTATAATGCAACTGTTATAAGTACATTTAAAGTGAGAGCGGCTCGTTTCGCCGTGGTCGCCGTATTGTTTAAAGACGGGAAATGCGTTAAGATACCCTCATGATCGATCAAAGATTTGCCGTTTCAGTTCATATCATGACTGTATTGGCTTTCCATAAGGGAGAGCTGATGACCTCTGAGCAATTGGCGGCGAGCATCGGCACCAACCCCACTGTCATTCGTCGCTTGAGTTCCAAGTTGGTCGAAGCGGGCTTGGTGTCCTCGTTTAAAGGCAAATCCGGCGGAATTTGTCTGGCCAAAAGTGCCAGGGAGATTTCTTTGAAAGATATCTACAAAGCCATCGGCGACAAACGGCTGATCGCCTGTCCTGAAAAAGAACCCTTCAAGCAGTGTGAAGTCAGTTGCTCCATGGGGGAGATTTTCGATGAAGTGGTCGAAGGTCTGGAAAAACAATCTATGTCTTATCTGGCCGGTATTCGCCTCGCTGATGTGGCCGCAAAAGTAGCCCGGTAATTTTAGTTGCGATTGTCTTTTGAAGCGGGAGGCGACATCCTGTTTTTATATGAAAGCCAACCACATCTCTTATCTTTTAGGTCTTGTCGTCACAGGTCTTTTTTTTCTGCTCGCCCGTAATTTCTATAACTATCAACATTTGCCTCAAGAAGAGCAGAATCCAAAAAGTTTGGTGGGATTTTTAGAAACTTTGGATCTCAAGATGCTCGATTTGAAAATGCACATTCGGGGAGAGAGAGCCTCCTCCGCACCCGTCGCATTGATTGCTGTTGATGATCGCTCTGTTGAGGAGGTGGGACGTTGGCCTTGGGATCGTCACTTGATGGCGCAGCTGACAGAGTCCGTTTTCCGAGACGGAGCTAAGGCCCTGGGTTTTGATATGATTTTCTCTGAGCCCCAAGGTGGCGACCTCTCCGCTGATCAAACCCTGGCTCAAACCTTGACTCGTTATCGTGACAAGGTCGTGGCAGGAAGTTTTTCCGAACCTGTCGGGGATGCCTGGTTCCCCTATCAAGACTACTGCATGAACGAAGCCTTCATTCGAGCAAACGGGGGAGATGTGGTTCGCCTCAACGCTTCTTTTATTGTTGAGGATCGCGCTGATCCCTATGAATCCGTTCCTTTTGGTGAGGCTTTGAATCCTCTCTTTGAGGCTTTGGAAAAAGCCTACGAACCTTTGATCATCAAAGATGAATTGAAATTGTCTTCGATGGCCTCCCTCAGCGAAGCACAGAAAAGATTTCTTAAGTCTGAACTGGCTAAAAAGAATTTTGAATTTTGCAGTTTGTGGCTCACGCCCCAAGATACCACAAGCATGAGTGCGGCTTACGCAAAAATTTTCTCGGTGCCTATCGAAAAAGTGCCGGAAGTCCTGAAGAAATTTAAGCAGTCCGTTTTGCGGCACCCTCTGCCCTCTTCCTGGAATTGGGTGGCGAATCTGCCGTCTATCCAAGAGGGGCTAGACTATAATGCCAGCTTCAATGCTTTCCAGGACTCTGATGGCAGTGTGCGCCGACTACCTCTTTTCTATCGCACGGGCAATCGCATGGGAACTTCGTTTGTGCCCACGCTTGCTTTGCAAACTTATCTCACTGCCATGGGTTATCGAGCTCATGTGGTCATTGATCGCAGCAAGACAGACTCTCATCTTAAGGAGATCAAAGAGTTTGAAATTCTCGACCCCTCACAAGAGCCGGAGAGGAAAGTCTTCTCTTTGGCAACGGATCGCTACAGTTTCATGCGTATTAATTATTTCGGTGGCGCCTTCTCCGTTCCCCATGTGTCCGCCCGAGAGATTTTGCGAGACAGCTCCACCATTCGAATCATTCAAAAGCGTTGGCATGCTAAAGAAAAAAAATGGCAACCCTATCACAGCGAGGTTTCACGCAAGGAATTCCTGAAAGATCGTATTCTCCTTATTGGGGCGACGGCGACGGGTGTTTACGATTTACGTGTGACCCCTTTCGAAAAGAATTTTCCTGGTCCAGAAATTCATGCTCAAGCTCTCGCTCAATTGTATGAACAGCAGTTTCTGCGTCCTTGGGAGCGGGAAGCGCAGATCATGCCGTGGATCATCTTGCTTCTGGGATTGCTGCTGAGTGTGCTTTTAACCTGGACGGGAGCGGTATCGGGGCTTTTGATCTCGGGTTTGGCTTTGATTTTAATAGAAGTGGTTGATTTCGTTCTCTTCTTGAAAATGCAAATGCTGCTCTCGGTTTTACTGCCGTTGTTTCTATTGATTGTTCTGAACTTTGTGATTCAGACATTCAAGTATCTGACAGAGGAAAAGAAAAAGAAGGAACTTAAAACCACTTTTGCCAAATACGTTTCGCCAGCCATCGTTGACGAGGTGTTAAAAGCTCCTGAAAATTTAGAGCTGGGAGGGCGCAAACAGAGAATGACGGTGTTCTTCTCGGATGTGCGTGGGTTTACCACTTTATCTGAGACCCTGGACCCACAAAAACTGTCAGAGGTTTTGAATCGTTATCTTACACCCATGACGGAAATAGTCTTTCACAACAAAGGCACTCTCGATAAATACATGGGAGACGCGGTGATGGCCTTCTTCGGTGCGCCGATTCCCTATGAAAATCATGCGCAGGAAGCTTGTCGCACAGCTTTGCAAAGTCTGCGTAAGTTGGAACAACTGCGTGCGGAATTCCAAAAAGAAGGTCTGCCCCCTCTCGATATGGGTATCGGAATCAACACCGGTGAGATGAGTGTCGGCAATATGGGTTCACGGATTGTGCGCAATTACACCGTGATGGGCGATGCTGTGAATTTGGGTTCTCGTCTCGAAGGAATCAATAAAGAATACGGGACTCGGGTGATCATCAGTGAGTTCACCTATGAAGATGTGAAGGACCGTTTTGTGTGTCGGGAAATCGACAAGGTGAAGGTCAAAGGCAAAAACAAACCCGTGCGTATCTATGAGTTGATTGCCGAGGGAAAGGTCGAGACTTCACGACAGGAGATGTTGAGCTCCTTTGATGCGGCTTATGCTTCCTATCAAAATGGTGATTTCAAGCAGGCTTTGTCTCAGTTTGAGATGCTGAGCGAAAAAGATCCGGTTTCGGCGGTTTATAAAGAGCGCTGTCATGAGTTTATTAGCAATCCTCCATCGTCAGATTGGGACGGTGTTTTTGTAATGAATCGAAAGTAGAAAGTGATCAGATTGACTTCATTTTTCGTTCCATAATCCGAAAAGATATCGTATGAAAAATGTCATCTTTGTGAGCTTGAATGTTCTGTTATGTGGATTCCTGATGGGGTGTGATCGCAATGCCAGCGGTGGTAGGTCGACTCTGACCATTCAGTTTCCTGACGTTTCACAGATGAAAAATCTTTCGTCTTCCCAGCAAAAGATTCATGCACTGAGCAGTACAAGTTCCGGCGGAGATGAAAACTGGTCGTCAGTGGTGCCAACTGGATTTTCAGGATCCGCTCCCATCAACTGCTTTGCTGTCTATATCTCCGGCCCTGAAACCGAAATGCGTCGAAACACTTGTGGTCGCCATGGTGATGCCTCGATGAATCGCTTGGTCGGTGTTTGGAAGGGTGGAGTTTCCGGTAACACCAGCATTGAATTGGAAGTGCCGTCAGGAAAAGAGCGAGTGATCGGCGTTTTTGGTTTTTACGCGCAAAGTGGAGCTTGTAAAGACTTTACAGGTTCAGCGGAGATGGACCACAGCCAGCTGTCCAAACCGTATATCCTGGGTGAAGTCAGCAAAGTAGAGATGTCTCCAGGTCAGGTCGTGAGTGTCGAGGTTCCTCTCGTCTACGACTCTGAAAAATGGTTTGAGACTTGCAGTGGTCCTGACTTCAACCAAGGTGGAAGTAACAACTCGCCCTCTGTGCCGGTACTGGGTGACTATGGCACGGGACTCGATGGGGATATTTCTCTGGCGAGTGGACTGCATGATGTGCGTAATATCAATACGGCGCGAGGAGTGCCGCTGATCACAACGAGCCGTGTGCTTGAACTCAATCCCGTCAGTGGTAGCACGACACGTTTAGATCTGGCCTTGAAAACTTCAGCCACTCTGGCCTCCCGCTTCGTGGTGGGTGATGAAGTGATCTTGTATGCCGCAGCCTCGAGTGGTAGTACGGCCTGTGGACCCAATGTCTTTCCGGGATTCCGCTCTCAAGCTATAGTGGAGTCGACAACAGGTGCCTATCTACGGGTGAATGTCAGCGATGCCCGCTTCTCGACAATCCCTTCAGCGCAAGTGAGCAGTGCGGCTGCGGGAGCAGGTCGTGACTTCTGTCGATTAGTGCTGTCGCGAGTTCCCCATATCAACACTCTGACTTTCGCGGCCCAATCTTATATGGGTTATAATGCTGCGACTTTCGGGACCTTGTCGAATGAGGGCGCGGACCATGAAGCTGGATTGTTTTTTATCAAAGTTAAAAATGGCATCGTGATGAATGGTGATGCTTCGATAGATTTGGTGGGTCGCGGATTCAGTGGTGGTGATTACGGATCTTCCACGCAAAAAAATGGTCAGGGCATTGGCGGAAGTGAAGGCAACAGCCCGAACGGATCTCCTGAGATGAACGGTGGTGGTGGTTACTTCAGCTCTTTAGGTCCTGGCGGCGGTGGTCATGGTGGCCAGGGTGGTAAAGGCTATACAGGCACTTCGGGCAACGGAGGACTTGTGGTGGGCGATCCCTATGGCTGTGGTCCGAGTGCTTACGATAGTGCACAAAAATGTCTTTTCGGAAAAATCTTTATGGGTGGGGGTGGCGGAGCTCACTATGATGCTCATGGCGGTGCTGGTGGTGGTTTGATTTCTCTCGCCGTGAAAACAATTTCTTTGAACTCGTTCACTCTCTCTATCAACACGGATGGAGGCTCTTCTTATGGCGGCTCCACAGGTGGTGGCGGTGGCGGAGCGGGTGGTGCTGTTTTAATTGGAACCTCTCGCCTGCAGGGCAGTGCCGGCGGAGTTTTGGATTTGAGATCTAATGGAGGTGTGCCGATGGCCACGGCAGGTCAGGGCGGCGGTGGCGGTGGCGGGCGCATTCATTTGAATGTGGCAGACTCGTGCAGCTTGGCAGCTCCGGGAAGCATTCGCATGAATACTTATGGCGGCCCTCAAATGAATGCCTCAACAGGTGGTTATGCTGGAGGTCTGGGTACGACCTACGCGACAGGGGGCTCTATTGCTGCCTGTGGAACTATTGATATGAACACAGTTCCACATTTGATCAAAGTGGATCTCAGCTCTGTCTCATCAGGATCGACAGTGAAGCTGACGGGGATTTCTTTAGCGGGTGCTTCTGCTGTCCAGATGGTCAATTCATCGGGACAGCAGCATTCTTGCACAATCAACTCAGCGACTGCCAGCCAAGTGCAATTCACGGTGCCTTCGGGAGTGGCGACAGGTCAGTATGATGTGGTGGTGACGTCGGCTTCAGGACGTAAAGTGAAGATGCCTTCGGCGCTCTATGTCTCCCCTTAGAGCGCGGCTTAAAAAGCCCCTGTGAAAGTATAAATATTAGAAATCAAAAGTTTGTCATAGGAGTAGACGTCAACATTCGAGTTGTTGTGGCTCCATCCCGCACTGAGTGAGGCATTCCAAAAAGTGGAGAGGTTTTTGCTCGCAGAGAGTGTGAAGCCATAGTTCTGATCTTCCCGCTGCGAGCTGTGATCAGGATACTTGGTAGTGCCCAGGGCTATTTGTGCTGCGGCCTGAGTATCCCAGAAAAAAGAATGAGTGTAAGTGAGACCGGCATTGATCCTGAGATATTTCTGATTGTCCCCTTGCGCGGCATTGTCGATCACAGCGGCATCGAGAATCAGATTTTCACTTGCCTTAGGCTGCAGAATAAAAATCTGAGTGGTGCTGAGTGAAACCTTCAAGGCTGTTTGATCATCTATGTCTTGTGTGTCGATGAAGGAATTGTCCTGACGTAAATCCAAACTGTAATTGCCAATCCATTTATCGGTCTGCGAGAAACTGTTTTCAATATTGAAATAATAAGAGGTGTTGGAGTTCTCGCGAGAACCCTCGCCATCCGCATTCATGAAAAGGCTTTCAAATCCCGGTGTCAGGGTCAGACTGTAAGGGCGATTGAACAGACTGGTCTTAATTTTATAGGGAGAAGCCAAGGCAAAGATCAGAGGATCGGCATTTTGCAGATTATCATCGCTTTGGAATGAAGTGGTGGTGGAATACATATCACTCACCGCGGCTCTGAGCGACCATT
>JBCECD010000030.1:0-4815 GCA_039206745.1 Bdellovibrio sp.
GGCCTAGCTCGCCAGCTCGAACTGCTTCAATTGTTGCATTGAAAGCCAATAGGTTGGTTCTATCGGAGAGATCTTGAATCTTTCCAACAATGGTTGAAATTGTATCCGCCTTAATTTCAAATTCTTCAGCAGATTTTATGACCTGACTAACCTTCTCTTTACCTAAATCCGCACTTTCTCGACTTCGATTTATAATGATCTCCGCTTCAAAAGATGCAGAGGCTATTTGATTAGCCGCCCGAGAAAGCTCTGTCACATGCTGGGTAATATTTGCACCCACAACTCGAATAGTGTCAGCAGACTTTCTTTCCTTTGTAATATCTGTCGCGAGCTTCAGAACCTTATAAGGCTTTCCCGATGAATCAAAAATAGGATTATAAGTGGCTTGAATCCAGATTTGCTCGCCCGCCGAGGAAACCCGTTCAAACTTATTGCGGAGGAACTCACCTTTGCGAAGTCTATCCCAAAAGACTATATATTCAGCAGTTTCAATATAGCCGCGATCGCAAAAAATACGATGATGCTTTCCTACGATTTGTTCTTTACGATACTTCATTAGATCTAAAAAAACATCGTTTGCATCCAGAACCGTTCCATCCATTGAAAACTCAATAACAGCTTGTGAACGCTTGATCGCTTCAAGCTTTCCTTTCATCTCTATAGAAGCATTTTTTTCTACAGTAAAATTCGTCGCATACTTGACGACTTTGAAAGGCTTGCCACTTAGATCACAAATAGGACTGTAGGTTGCCTTGAGCCAAACAATCTCACCTGTCTTGGTCTTTCGGCGAACACTCTCCTGGAGAAAAACTCCTCTCTTAAACCCTTCCCAAAGAGCCTCATACTCCGCCGACGCTGCATACTCCGCATCACAAAAAGATCGATGATGTAATCCGATAAGCTCACCTTCAGTGTATCCCATGGCACTTGCAAAGTTTTTATTTGCCGCAAGTACAGTTCCATTCATATCGAATTCGACAACCAACTGACTGTCCGATATCGCATTCACCATCCCTTGAAAATTCACTTCAAGCTTCTTGCGATCAGTCACATCGCTGGCGAATTTTATAATTTTAATGACTTTGCCAAAGCTATCAAAGACAGGATTGTATGAAGCCTGAATCCAAACCTCTTTGTGGGCTTTTCCAAATCTTTGATACTCGCCAGACTGGAACTCCCCACTCCCTAATTTTTTCCAAAAAACTGCGTACTCCTCGCTTGCAGCAAAGGAGGGATCGCAAAATATGCTGTGGTGTTTGCCCACAATCTCACTCAGTGAATAGTCTAAAAGACTCAGAAAATTTTGGTTTGCAGATAAGATGTTCCCTTTTGTATCGAACTCTATTGTCGCTTGAGACTTATTGAGTGCAGACACAACGCTAGCTTGTTCCAGACTTAAATTCTTCTGCTTAGTTATGACACTCGCGATTTTAACAACACTTTTCACCTGTCCCTGTTCATCACGAATAGGGTTGTATGTCGCTTGAATCCACACGGGATGACCTGATTTTGAAAAGCGGCAGTATTCACCACTTTTATGGTTTCCGTCCCTCAAATCCATCCAAAATTTTCTATAATCCTCTGTTAGAACGTATTCTTGGTCACAAAATATTCTATGATGCCGACCTGCAATCTCGGATCGTTGATAACCCAAGGCAAATAAGAAATTTTCGTTGGCATCAATAATGGTTCCATCTAGCTGAAACTCGATCACCGCCTGAGAGCTGATTATCGCGTCCATGATCACGCCTGCCTGAAGATTCATCTTTGTTTGCATAAATAATTCTCCGTTGAACATCGCCATAGGACCTTTCGGAGAACTAATGACTTATCTTGACCTGGTTCAAATTACATATTCTGGATGCGTCCCAGGACAAAATAACCGCCGCCTGGAGATCATTACAAATCCGCAATAAACAAAAATAAAGGAATAGTTTAATATTTTGGTACTTTCGGCCGGGTCCTATTTTAATCTAGGGGTACAATTGACGTTGTCTTCGGAACTCGTGCTACAAACGAAATCTTTATCCTTACAGGTCGCAATCCATGACCGCATACTCTGTTGACGAATTTCTATCTCATCTTCCAAACAACCAATTTGACCTGCACTGTGAGACTTTAAAATAGTCGTGCAGCCTACAGAAAAGGATAATGCCACCAAGATAAACATTTCTTTCATCTCATGCTCCTTCGAATCTGGTCGCGATGATAATAGCGACCAGAGATTCAAATTTAAAAACATATTATTAATGGAAGATTTAGAGCCCTTGCCTAACTGTAACGGAACCGTCATCTCCATATGAAATGGAAGAGAGAGATTGCTTGCACTGTATTGGTAATGCTTGCCCCTGCCCATTTCCATTATTGGCTGCAATTGAAGCCGTGACTTCACCACTCTCATTTACAATTGTTGAAAAAGCATAATTAGGTTTTTCCAATAACCGGTTATCCAATTTTCTAAATACCGTCGTATTTGATCCAGATGCACTTAAACCATAGGCTTTAGCAAAGGGAGACAAATCAAGAGTGCCGACAGTCCGAGTGAGCATGACTTCGTTATCATATCTTATGAACAAGGCTTCAGCCCTGTTTCCTTTTGGATAAACGATAAATCGAAATGAAGCAGCGACATCCGTAGTCCAACAAGAAAGATAACTCTGCGGCATATCACGAAGAATCCAATCGAATTTCATACCAGAAAAAAGATAGCCCACCGCTTTTCTAGTTCTATCCGAATACACCTCGCCACTAAAACGCTGTATTTTGTACAGCGATTCATGAATTAGAAGTGCTGCTTTATTTACGTTATCCAGCTTATTCCAGACATCTTCAATGAAGCGGACATCGTTGTCCCCATCTGTGTAAAGGGCTATCTGCTCTAAACTACAACCTTTTTTAGACGGCAGAACACGCGGGTTTGAATCCCACACTGGAGGAATACTAAAATCGCTTCCAGGAATCAAAAATTTCTTTGCATCAATCCGAAGAGCGCCTTCCTTAATAAAAGCATATCCCCCTTTTTTTAAAGGCAGCGCTCCCACATTCAGATCATAGCTTATTTTTGGGGCTTCAGTCCCTCTTTGGACTGTGCTTCTACTAGAAAGATCCGCAGATGGAATCGACGCATCCAAAATATCAGCATACTTCTTTGTGATTTCTATATATGAAAGAGAATTATCCTTAGAAACTGGCAGAAGATAAAAGTACTTTGCCTCTACTATATCTAATAGCTCAGCAGACAGCACTTGGCCATTATCATCCCGACAAACAATCCCTTGGCCTCCACCATCTCCCACGCCTCCCTGATGGCGCGGTAAAGCTTGTACGTATAAGGAAGATAAGAATGTCGCAACAAGAGTTGGAATAACGTAGCTTACAGACTTCATAAGAACTCCTTTTATAAGGTAAATAGCGCTTCCTCATCAGAAATAAGCTCGCCGGAATCTTTTATCTAGATTAATTTAATAAAAATATCCATTTTAACTTAACAAAAACTTTATTTAAGATTATAAGTTCTTATTATGAAAAAGCTAATAGACGTATTTGAAGCTAAGAGCTATTTACACTATTTGTCATCCAAGGTTGGGGATTCCAACCAACGCAAAGGGGTCAAGTCGGCATTAGCCAAGGCCTTAAACTGCCAACCAACCTATATCACCCACGTTTTGACAGGAAAAGCCAATCTGAGCCTGGAACAAGCAGAGGCTGTTAATAAGTATTTCGCTCATACCAAGGAGGAGTCTCAAGTTTTCTTACTTTTAGTATTGCGAGATCGAGCGGGTACTAACACTTTAAAACAAAATTTTCAGGAACAGATAGATCAGATCTTGGCTCAGCGAATGATTCTTACAAAACGTTTGGGCCAACGCAATGTTTTGAATGAAGAACAACGAGCCATTTTTTATAGCACTTGGTATTTCTTGGCCACACAGATCGGTCTGACAATTCCGGCGTGGCAAACCTCAGAAGTGTTAGCGAAAAAACTTAATATTTCTGCCGAAAGACTTGGAGAGGTTTTACAATTTCTTTGCGACAACGGACTTGTTAAAAAAGAAAAAAATCGCTTTATCCCTGGAGAAACACAAATTCGACTCGGTAGGGACTCTCATCAAATACTTCAACACCATACAAACTGGCGCATGAAAGCCATCGAGTCTTTTGATCGAGAAACAATAAATGATCTCCATTACTCTGGCGTATTGAGCCTCTCAGAGAGCGACGTCGTAAAGTTAAAAAATACTATTCTAACTCAACTTAAAGAAAACATTGAGTTCGTCAAAGCCTCCAAAGAAGAAAAGCTTTATACTTTGAATATTGATTTTTTTAATTTAGAGAGAGAATAAGTAGAAACTAAGCAGCTCTGCGGATGCTAGTTTTTCCGTGGGTCACCCATCGCAAAAACTCATTCAAGTCAGAAGCCTGAGGCGCGATCGATCGTTCCATCAAAGTCTGATTGAATAGACAATAAAATCGAGATTTGGCGCGAGTCACAGACACGTTCAATCTTTTAGGATCTGCGAGAAAGCGAAGCTCTTCCAATGTTTCTCCGGACGTTCCTAAAGAGAGAAAAATCGCATCCTTCTCTTGCCCTTGAAATCTTTCAACTGTATCGACTAAAACCTGAGAAGCCTTTTCTGCACCCACTCGCGACTGCAAAGCCGCATTGACCACACCTGCTTGTACACGGTATGGGCAGATGACACCGATTCTATCTAAAGATGTTCGACTACGAACAAGCTGTTCCACTTTGTGAGCGATGAAGTTAGCCTCGTCTTGCGATGACTTTCCGAGATAAGAGGAATTGAACTTTTTTGG
>JBCECD010000030.1:4825-13322 GCA_039206745.1 Bdellovibrio sp.
TTTTGGCACAACAAAACCGTCAGTGACAAAAGCGGGGCTGTACGCGAAATAGTCTTGCTCTGCCACAGAAGAATGTGGCGTTAATTTCCCTTTATAAAACTTTTCTGAGGACCAGGCTTGAATTTCTCGACGCATACGGTACTGCATTTCAAGCATCGGAGTATCTTTGTGAATCACATGGGAAAAGATATTGGTTGCTGGCAAGTTTTCATGAACTGCTCCAAGTACGGGAGGCAGCTGAAATTGATCCCCCACCAAAACTACCCTCCTTGCCAGTCGCTCAATAAAGGGCCAAAAATAGATAGGCACCTGTCCTGCCTCATCAATTACTAGCAAATCTATCCCTGGTAATGAGCTGCTGTAAGCAATCTTATGCAGGGTTGCTCCAATCAGCTGCACATCTTGGGCCTCATGGAAGCTGCCGGCCCTTGCGATATCTTGCTGAAGATTCTGGTCATATAAATCTGTACGGATTTTATCAGAGCCGCCAACCCGAGCCCAGGAATGAGGAAAGTCGTCACTGACTACACGGCTTAGAAGATTGTCTACAGCCGCATTGGTAAAAGAAGTCAAATAGACTTTCATATTTGAATTTAACGCCAAGGTGATCACAGCCCGAAGCAACTGAGTCTTCCCGGTTCCTGGAGGACCTTGGATTGCGCCATTGAGGTTGTTGCCAACAAGATAATCCACTGCTCCCCTTTGAGCAGGATTTAAACTTTCATAAATCTCTCGAAAATTCCTATCGTGCATTTTCATTTTGTAATAGCTTGTTCCCAAAACTTTTTCAGCATTTGATGTTTCGCCAAGGCGTCTCATCAGAATTTTTGTAAATTGAGTCGTGCAACTTTTAAAAAGGAAAACTTCTTTAAGGTTTTCATCATCTAGCAGCTTGCCACCAGAGATCAACACTTCAATTTTCCCCAAGGAGGGGTATCTGACCTCCACCACCTTCCATCCGTATGATAGACTCAAGGAAGAATCAGAATTTGGCTTTTGAATGCGAATTTCAACACCGTCGCCAGGCCTGAAGCGAGAATAGAAAACATCACCCGTCAGAAGATATGCAGTCGAGCCCACCTTCGCCTTAACCACCAGAGGCCCCAGGGCATCTGCGCTATCGCAAATTCGACTCAGTGGCGCGTCGATCTCAGAACGGTATCTGGAGTACTCGGCCCCTCTCTCCGCTTTCAACATCTGATCAAGTATACATAAATTTATCGCTGTTGACTTCATATATGACATTTCGGAGAACTGAACGAAAGATTGAGATGAATCAAAAGAAATTTCGATTTGCTCCAGCTTGAGACATCTTCGCCCTTATAAGTGCGTTCTTACGGTTTCGCCTTTTCTAACTCCGTGGTTGAGCGCCAAGACACCGGTTCAAAACCTATCTTAAACTTCATGGATTTTAGGCATAAAAAACCGAAGCTTTCGGCTTCGATGATTTACTTCTGAAACACTGCCATTTAAAAAAATGGCAGATCGTATGGGGCGATAAAACTCAGGCTTCTATTTAGAAGAACAATTAAGAAAATCCACCCGAGTCCGCGTATGTTTTAATTATTTTTATCTGTCCAACGCCCTAAAGCCCTTTTAAGGCTTCCAACCGAAGAGCTTCAATAGTCTTTTTTGCTGAAACAATCGGAACACCCTCAATTTCTTCGAACGACAGCAAATCCGTTTTGTCGCCTGTAATTAAAAAATCAGCTTTTCCCTCAACTGCTAGCGAAAGAAATTTATCATCATCTGGGTCTTGGCTTTTTTTGATTGGGTTTAAAATTTCAATTCGCTCGGCTTGAGTGAGAAAAAAAGAGGACAGTCCTTGAAGACCAGAAGTGTCCAACTTTTTGTATTTTTGAATTTTCGGGTATTTTAAAACTTCAAAATACTCGTGAAGAACAAGGTCGGAAACCAGAAGGACGACTTTGTTTTTTAGACAAGCCCGCAAAATCTGAGCTGGCACACCTTCAACCGAAATAACCGCACTTATGATAATGTTGGTATCCAGCACCAGCCGAGGCTTTTCCTTAACCACGGCGACTTTGCTTCCTTACCGCCTTGATAGAGTCAGCAATATCCTTCTCTAACTGTTTTTGATCAATCCCACGATTAGCTTCCCAAATTTCCTCAACTGTTTTCCAGGGGTCAATTTCTCTTAAGGCATCTCTTGCTGAGACTGACTGAGCGATAATGCCACTGATAGAAGTCCCTTTTTCAAAGGCTTCCTTGGCGATTTTCTCGTGCATCTCGGGCGATAGCCTCACATGAACTTGACCGCTAAATGCTCTACGACTTCCCATAATAAAGCCTCCAATTGACTTTAGTTATACAATGGTATATAGGTATAAGCAAGTAGAGACTTAAATATATGAAAACACAAGATAAACTCACCAAAAGTATCAAAATTAGGCTTCCTCAAAATGCCTATATCACTCTTAAAAACCTAGCAAAATCTGAGGGCTAGGGTTTTAAGTATTTCTCCAGGAAATGAAATATCGCCGCGTGGGTGATGGCTCCGCGATCGTCGCCCATAGGCGTCACGAACTGTGTTGATGACTCCCCAATAAACAACGTTCTATATTTTTAAGGATGGCTACGGCGGACGATAAAATCCAAACTATTATCCAAATCCTAAAGGATGAGTTCTGCCCAAAAAGAATTATACTTTTTGGTTCACGTGCCCGTGGCGATCATGACTCTGACAGCGATTATGACTTGGTTTTGATCGATGCTGTTTCAGCTCTTCCTAAAGTTGAACGAATGCAACGAGCTTCTGATCTGCTTTATCCACTTGGGGTAACTGCCGACGTGTTCTTTTATTCCGAAGGCGAATTTAATGACTGGAAGGATGAGTTCAGTTCCATCCCTGAAGTAGCTTTACGCGAAGGTCGGGAGTTAGACCTTGGCTAAGTCAAAGATGGTGGATCTTTGGCTTAAGAAGGCTGGTCGTGATCTTCGCTTTTCA
This sequence comes from Bdellovibrio sp., assembly GCA_039206745.1. GTDB lineage: Bacteria > Bdellovibrionota > Bdellovibrionia > Bdellovibrionales > Bdellovibrionaceae > Bdellovibrio. The sequence goes on from JBCECD010000030.1 coordinate 7,794, forward strand.
AAGGCGGCACTGACACTGGAAGAACAGTTCTTTACAGTTCATCGCAGCCTAGCATTGGCAGATGCTGTTTATACAGAGTTGATTAGCCGAATTGGTTAGTTTCAGTGGAGGCCCATTTATGAATATTCCCGGTAATTATGAAATCAAAGAAATATCCCTAGATGAACTTCGCAAGCAGATGGACGAATGGGGCCCTAAGATTTTCACCAACAACAATACATCAATGAATTCATCTTTAATTCTATCTGACTTAGAAAAAGAGAACGTTAGAAAATTGCATAAGAATTTATCGGCGCTTTATTCGTTACGATTGGGAATTTATAAAGGGTCTGAATTTTGCGGATGGTTTTGTGGAGAGCAACACACGGCTGAATCATTTTACATGCGAAACTCAGCAATTTATCCAGATCATCGCAGAAAAGGGCTTTATACAGCTCTTTTGAGTGAAGTTCTGAAAAGAGTAAAGGATCAAGGGTTTCAGATCCTTTACTCTCGTCACAATACGACCAACAATTCTATTATTATTCCAAAGTTGAAAGCCGGTTTTAATATCACCACACTAGAGGTATCAGAACGTTTTGGAACCCTCGTTCATCTGACTTACTTTTTCAATGATATACGAACTCAAATCTTGGATTTTAGATCAGGAAATTCAAAACCGTCCCCTCAGGTGAAGCAAGCTCTCGGCATTGAGTGACAATAAATATATAAATACTTATTGCGTAGATATAAAAAACCGAGAATTAATCTCGGCTATCTTTTCCAATCGTTTGTGAGAGTCAGCCATTTAGATAAATGGCTGAGTGAACGGGACTCGAATCTGGGGGACTCCCTACTGCTAAGATCTGAATCCAGTAAAAAAATAGACTTTCCATTAATATGGTATAGAATTTTTTTATGCATATGCCATATTAAGGAATTTCATGATACCAAAAGCTCTATTAAGACGCATCGACGAAAAGCTACTCCAGATTCAATCTCATCGTCCGCTATCAGGAAGTCTGACTCAAAAGCTCAAGGAGCAGTTCTCGATTGAGATGACCTACAACTCAAATGCCATCGAGGGAAATCGTCTCACCTTAAAAGAGACTTTTCTGGTCATCAATGAAGGTATTACCGTTAAAGGAAAGTCTCTAAAAGATCACCTAGAGGCAAAAAACCATAGAAAATTATTTGCAAACCAGAGAACGGAAGCGTACTACAAAGAAGAGAAAACCTTCTTAATATGGCAAATACTAAAATAGCATCTATACCATATTAAATCTCCACCACAAAAGACGACCATGAATCATTCCTATTTTGCATTTTGGAGGCATGCCTTCACTGGAATCTGCTCCCCAATCGCAACAGGGCCCGATGGAAACTCCACATATAGCTCTGAATTGGAATGATGGAAATATCGACCTTCTCTCTCAAAACCGATTTCACTCAATGCTTTTGCAATGGCCTCGTGAGAATAGGGCGATATGAAATCCAGATCCCGTGAAGCATGTCTTTCCTCAGTGTAAATGGAAACACAGGCGCCGCCAACAAGCACACAAGAGATGCCATGCTTTTCAAGTTGTTGCACGACTGCAGCCACAAACTGTTTGCGGTTCATCGATTTGGTAATTTTCATAAAGCTTTATTCTTCTTGCGAGGACGCATACACTTAATAAAATACTGTTTTAGAAAAAATGGCGGGGTGGATGGGGCAGGCCCATCACCTCTCTAAGCTCCTGAATACACTGAATTTCAAAACAATAACAACAGCAATCGAAAAGAGGAGTTGCTGACTCTTTAAAATCAGTTTTAACTGCCGCATCCAAATTAAGAACTAACTCGGAAGTTTGATTGATGATATATCCTTTTTGTCGCAATGTTTGTTCAATTCCGCGTTTACTACTTAAAGCATCTCGAGATAAATCTAATCTAATTCGACACGACTCATTGGCAAATTAGCATAACTGACTTTTCCATTCAGATCTCAATGAAGACTCTCTGATTCGCTTGTGTTAATGCTTAAAAAGAAGTCTAAGACATACAAAAGGGGTTTTCCCGATACCCAACATCCATTCCCCCTGAAGGACTACGCTCGAACTCCCCGCACCGATTGGGGCTAACCGAGGGCTGGCTTGCCTCGGGGGGAGTGATACATGGAAGAGCTTGGTGGGGGCACTGCTTTAAATAAAAAGGGAAGAAGATGGCGGTCTTCTTCCCTTCACGAAAGGAGAACGGGGGAACAACCTACTTCTCTAAATCGTAGGCTTTAATAACGTCATTAGTAAGGTCCATATCCGGAGTTGAGTACACGATCATGCGCGTGTCCTGCAAAACCATTGAGAACCCTTTTTCTTTAGAAACCTTGGCAATCACCTTTTCCATTTTTTCAAGGATAGGTGCTATGAGGTCTTCTTGCTTCTTTTGAATATCATTTTGGCTTTTTGCTAACTCGTCACGGAAAGCCATAATTTCTTTTTGAATTTCAGCTTGCTTCGTTTTGTAAGTCTCTTCAGAAAGCACGGCCTTTTTCTTTTCTAGGTCTTGCGACTTCACTTTGATATCAGCTTCTTTCTTTTCAAATCCTTTTTTCTCTTTATTAAACTCGGTTTCTAATTCCGTCGTCGCCTTTTTCCCAGCGGCTGTTGCCTTAATTGCTTTTTGCACATCCACAAAGCCGATTTTAGTTTCTGCAATCGCTGTCGACATGATGAGTGTTGCTAGGCCTGCTAAAATAACTCTGTTCATAAAACAATCCTTTGTTATTCGATTTCGATATCGCCGCTTGCAGTAGAAACGTTGACTTCGAAATCACCTTTTCTGTTACTGCCATGTTTATTGTTGATGGATCCTGAGAGGGATTTCAGATTAAAGAAAATATTATCCGTCTTAGCTAGCTTCATTTTCACATCGCCAGATACTGAAGTAAAATCAATTTGCGCAGGAATTTGGTTTGTAATTTCAATTTCTCCGCTGACGGTCTTCCCAGAAATCTTAGTGAAGGATGAACTGTCTGCTTTGATATCACCTGATACGGAGTGCAGTGACCAAGATTTTGCATTGAGGTTATTGAAGGTTACATTGCCGGAAACTGTTTTTACTGAGAGATCATTTAACGTAAGACCTTCAGCGGCAATGTCTCCATTTACAGCAATGATATCCAAGGCTTGAGTGTAAGAGGCGGGAAGCTCTACTTGGATACTTACTTTTCGAACGGCTTCGTTATCTGGTTCGCTGATCACCAATTCGTCACTCGAAATTTTCGTTTCTAAAAGTTGATCGGATTTACTTTTATCGAGCAACCCGTTAGCAGTAATGACGATCTCGCTGCCAGCAGATTTTTTAATAGAGATATCAGACGATACGACTTTTAAAACAATTTTTTTTGCGGGAGGGGCGAGTTTCCAAGAGTCATTGGCCTGTTCGTAATTCGATGGCGTATTTTTTTTGCTGATGCCACCGATATGAATGGCTACATGGTACTTATCTTCAATTTTGCTCAGAATATCTGGATCTTGTTGAAATGCTTTGTTGCTCGCATAGCCTCCAAGGCTGAGAAATGCGATCGTCCAAATTAGAAATGCAATAAAGAATTTGGTAAAAAGGTTCATTGTTTTCACGTCGTACTCCTACTTCTGTAAAATAAATTTCAAATTCCATTGCAGGTAACTAATTAAGGCGAGAACGATATATTTAGAGATAACGAACATAATCATTCCACCTAGAACCGCCATCCCCAAAAGCCCCATGCTTGTGGAAATCCCCGCGAGAACTGCCCAAAATCCTGCAGTCATAGAACCGAGGAAAGGAATTACCGAGAGAAGAGCTAAGCTTGCTGAGCCAATAGCCAAAGACACCGCCCAACCGGATGTAAGAAGGGCGAAGATCACAACTCCCGGGATAAATAAAACGATAAAGTTAAAAGGCGCGATCACGAGCAAACGGCCGATGATAGTGATCGCAAGGCTCCAACGGAAACCGGATTCAGGATTTTTGATTTCGCTGATCATGTGTTCTGTTTCGTAAGCTTTGGCGATAACGGAAGGGGTGCCGAGGCTGTCACAGATTTCGGTTTCAGATTTTCCTTTAGAAATACCGTGAATAAAATGTTCTTCATAGTCCGCGAGGATGTCTTGAATATTACGAACCTTGTTCTTTTCAAGTTCCTCTTTGAGTGCTTTTAAAAAGTCCTGCTTCGTCATTTGATTTCCCTGCCAATTAAAACTTCAATCTGTTGGTTAAATTCCATCCACTGTTTGAACTGTTCTTTTTGAAACTCTTTGCCCAGTTTTGTGATCCGGTAGTATTTGCGTGGGGGGCCCTCCGAAGACTCCTGCAAATAAGTTTCAAAATACTTTTCCTCAGTCAGACGACGGAGGATGGGATAAAGAGTGCCTTCGGAAATTTCCAAAACCTTGGAGATTTCTTCGACCAGTTCATACCCGTAATAATCCTTGCGTCCGATCAGAGTGAGTACACAGAGTTCCAGGACGCCTTTTTTAAACTGCGCGTTCATTCGGTAACCTCGAGTATTATGCTATGCCAGGTACTGTGCTACGTCTAGTACTAAGTTACGTTAAGTAGTTGAAGGGTTGGGTGGTTTATCTTAAGTATTTAATATTGTTGAATTAGGTCGAAACTGATTTGGTGAGTCAAAATAAAAGTCCAGACCGGAGGGGCCTAGCTTTAGAAGAAAGTTGAAACCCAAAAGTCTAAGACATACAAAAGGGGTTTTCCCGATACCCAACATCCATTCCCCCTGAAGGGCTACGCTCGAACTCCCCGATCACGAGTCATTATGTTGTACTCCCCGCACCGATTGGGGCTAACCGAGGGCTGGTAAGCTGCGTTGCTGCCTGTTTCCCGCGAAGCCCTACTCATAAGGACTTATCTGACGGCCCTTTGGGCCACTTTGACGCTGGTTCGAACAGCTTGAAAAATGGTAGGGAGTGGGGAGGTTGAAATTTGTTAATGATTTCAAGCCTCTTTTTCCCCGCCGACTACAAATCACTACATTAGCTAACTTTGAGTTGAACTTTAGGGTTCAGCTTACCATAAAGATTGATGAGTCTGTCTGTTGAGAACTCTTCAAGACGGTTGTGCAAGATTTTACTAACTTTACCCTCGTCGATTCCCAAAATTTCTGCCATCTCTCGCTGCGAGACTTTTCTGTCGTGTTTATAAACGACAAATCTTTGCTGAATATCATATCGGAATTTTTCCAACAGTGTTGGGTTTGCTGGAGGAGCTAGTGTGCCTTCAACTTTTTCAAGTCTTTTAAGTGCTTTCTTAATTTGATCTTTATTAGGAAATCCCATTTTTACCTCCGATATGCATTCACTACCCCGATATAAATTTGTCCCTCTTCAAGAAGCCAAACAAGTTTATACAGTTTCCCGTTCAGCTCCATTTTATCCGCCACAAAGTACGTGTACGGAGGGTCCTCGTCATCTGGTTCGAATTCTCGTCCATCAAGTTCTTTAACAAGATTCAAAATGATCTCGTCGGAAATACTCTCAGCATGCTTTTCTTCATAGTGCGGATCAATAA
>JBCECD010000031.1:0-7161 GCA_039206745.1 Bdellovibrio sp.
GGTGTCGGACCTTACTCAAATGTTGTTCAGTATTATGATTACAATCGCTACTTCCAATCCAACGGTTGGGGTGTCACCTCCACAAACGGAGATATGACTATCGTGAATGCCGGTGCTTACAAAACCTTCCTCAAACAGGCGATGGCGGTGTGCGATCGTAATATCTGGGGTGGTCAAAACGGCTTAGCAAGTTGTGACAGTTGGGTTTCCGGTGCTTTGCAGGTTTCCTTCCGCATGGATTCCTCTATGCGCCCGGTGATCACTTTCAAAGCTCACCCTGCACCCAGTTTCTTTCAGTGGAGTCTCAGCTACGGTATTGATGCCGGAGGTGCGGCGTTCAATCCTCTGACTTTGCAGGACACAACATTCAGCTTGATCAACAACAGCAAAGGTTTTGAGATCCGCTCTCAAGGCTCTTATTGGAATGCTGGGGGCTTGCGCTTGATTCAAATTCAAGTGCTGAATGGAACTTTGAATGACGGCTATTTCACTTATGATATTTACTATCCGCACAATAACGTCGCAACGAAGTTTGCCACAGGCCGGTTTAAGCGTTACTAAGAAGAAATGGAAAATGAATCTTCATCCCCCAGAAAAATCAAATGCCCGCAGTGCGGGCTTTTGACTTTGTACACACCCGAAAACCCTTCTCGTCCCTTCTGTTCAGAGAGATGTCGCACTCTCGATCTCGGCGCTTGGGCCAGTGAATCTTATCGAATTCCCGTTGCGAATTCTTCAAGTGATTCTTTAAGTTCCGATGGAAATTTTCATGCCGATGATGATTTTGAACCTCATCGGTAACACCCAGCAAAAGCGCTCCCACACACGCTCTCACATTTTACTATTGACGAAGCTGCTTTTTTGCACTTTCATGGGGGCAGTCACTGGATGACATGAATTATCATCAGGATTTAAAACAACGAAAGACACAAACAAGTGTCTCAAAGAGGAGCTACAATGAACAAAGCACAATTGATCGAGAAAATCGCTACTGAAACTAAAGTTTCTAAAGCTCAAGCTGAAGCGATCCTTGACTGCGCAGTTGAGAACATCAAAAAGTCTGTTAAAAAAGGCGACGATGTGAAACTTGTTGGTTTCGGAACTTTCACTAAAGCGAAACGTAAAGCTCGCACTGGTCGCAATCCACAAACTGGTAAAACAATCAAAATTCCAGCAGCATGGGCTCCTAAATTCCGCGCTGGTTCTGAATTCAAAGCTTTGGTTAAGTAATTAACTGACACAAACTTTGTGATAAAAAGGCATTCTTCGGGATGCCTTTTTTATTTTCCCTTTCTCCTGTTCCCATAGTAGCCTTTTCCCATGGCGCAATTTAATCAGAAAATTAAAACTATCGGCGTTTTCACAAGTGGCGGAGATGCTCCCGGAATGAATGCCGCCATCCGAGCGGTGGTTCGCGTGAGCATCGCTCAAAATCTTCTCGTACAGGGAATTTACAACGGCTACGTGGGCATGCTCGAAAATAAAATTCAGCCCCTGCACTTAAGAGATATGGCCAACATCATTCAGCGTGGCGGAACCGTGTTGAAGACAGGGCGCTCTGCGGATTTCATGAAGCCCGAAGGTCGCGCCAAAGCCGCTCAGCACATTCGCGATGCGCAGATCGATGCTCTTGTCTGCATTGGTGGTGATGGCTCTTTCCGCGGCGCCCACGCCTTATGGGAAGAACATCAAATTCCTATCGTCGGAGTTCCTGGCACCATCGACAATGATATTTTTGGCAGTGATAAGACCATCGGTTTTGATACTGCGGTCAACACTGCTTTGGATGCCATCGATCGCATTCGCGACACTGCCGCCTCACACGATCGTCTTTTCATTGTGGAAGTGATGGGAAGAAACTCCGGCTTCATCGCCTCTCATGTCGGCCTCGCCGGAGGAGCTGAAGAGATCTTCACTCCGGAAGGCGGCACTTCTTTGGATAAAGCCATTGATCACATCAAAGAAGGAATTGGTCGTGGCAAGACCAGCAGTATCTTGATCGCAGCTGAAGGACAAAAGCCTGGACGGGCTTACGATCTGGCCGATGCCATTCGCAAAAAGTCAGGCATGGATGCCAAGGTCTGCATTCTGGGACATCAACAGCGAGGTGGATCTCCAACGGCGGCAGACAGAATTCTTGCCAGCCGCATGGGAGCCGCCGCCGTCGACTCTCTTCTGCGAGGCTATTGCGATATCATGATCGGCACTGAAGGCGAGCGCCTGGTGCAAGTGCCTTTGGATGTGGTCGTGAAGCAGGAACGGAAGTCGCAACTCGACTTGATTTCTCTTGCAAACGTTCTCGCGACCTAAAGCGTGTTCTCTTTTTTAACTTGACCTCAGATTTGTATGATTCAATTCTACAATATATCCTCTTGTAGTCTTGTAGATTGTAGAACAGAAATGAGGTCTCTATGAAACGCCTGCTGTTAACTTTTGCCATCGTGATTCCTTTACTTGGTGGATGCACTAAAAAAGAAAATGAAATTGTCATTGGCGAATACGACTCTCTCACTGGCGGCGATGCGACTTTTGGCTTGAGTTCCAATAAAGGGGTCCGCCTGGCTCTCGATGAAGTTAACGAGGCGGGCGGCATCAAGGGAAAAAAAGTTTCCTTAATCACTCTCGATGACCAAGGTAAAAATGAAGAGGCGGCTTCTGCCACCACTCGCCTGATCACACAAAATCGTGTCACCGCGATTATCGGTGGAGTTGCCAGTGGCCGCTCTAAAGCAGCAGCCCCGATTGCCCAGGCTCACAAAGTTCCTTTTGTTTCCCCCTCCTCCACCAATCCTGATGTCACCAAAATCGGTGACTATGTTTTCCGCGTCTGCTTCATTGACCCTTTCCAAGGTTTGGTCATGGCTAAGTTTGCAACGGAGAATCTCAAGCTCAAAAAAGTGGCGATTCTGCGCGATGTGAAAAACGATTACAGTGTGGGTTTAGCTGATGTCTTTAAAGAAGAGTTTAAAAAACGAGGCGGCGAAGTCCCCTCAGATCTCAGTTACCAGGCTGGTGATATTGACTTCAAAGCCCAACTGACTCAGATTCGCTCTTCCAATCCCGATGGCATTTATATTCCGGGCTATTACACGGAGGTCGGCCTGATTGCGCAACAGGCACGCCAGCTTGGCATCAAAGCTCCTCTCATGGGTGGCGATGGCTGGGACAGTGACAAGCTTTCTGAAATTGGCAAAACCGCAATCAATGGCAACTATTACTCCAATCACTACACCACCGAATCTTCCGATCCCGCCGTCACAGAGTTCATTAAAAAATTCAAAGCTAAATACAATGAAACTCCTGACGCCCTCGCCGCTCTGGCATATGATGCAGCAAAAATTCTTTTTGCCGCTCTCGAAAAAGCTCCGGATCTCTCTGGCAAGTCCATTCGTGACGAGCTGGCAAAAACCAAAGACTTTCCCGGAGTCACAGGTAAAATCTCCTTGAATGAAAATCGTGATGCCATGAAAAGCGCTGTGATCATCCAAGTAGATGGCATCAACCGCAAGTACGTGACAACCATCAACCCTTAAGGAAAAACATGCAGGATTTCATTCAACATATAATCAATGGAATCAGTCTTGGTTCCATTTATGCTCTGATTGCCCTTGGCTACACGATGGTGTACGGAATCCTGAAAATGATCAATTTCGCCCACTCCGATGTCTATATGGTGGGCGCCTTTGCCGCTTACTACATCGCACGCTGGCTGGGCGTGGACAGCTCTCCTGGAATTGCAACATTAGTCACTTTGCTGATGGCTTCAATGATCTGCTGCAGTCTTCTGGGGTTGACCATCGAGCGCCTGGCCTACCGACCTCTGCGCAAGGCTCCCAAACTGAATATTCTCATCACCGCCATCGGGGTGAGTTTGTTTTTGGAATACTCAGGCCAATTGGTCTTCGGCGCCGATCCCAAAGTATTCCCGGAAGTGATGCGCGACTTCACTCTTTTTTCAATGGCGGGAGTGGAGCTGAAGTCTTTTGATATCACCGTTTTGGTTGTGAGTTTGATCGCGATGGTGGCTCTTCAATTCTTGATCTTTAAAACCAAATTGGGAAAAGCGATGCGGGCCGTGAGCAGCAATGCCTCTGTAGCCAGCTTGCTAGGAGTGAATCCTGACAGAATTATCACTTTCACCTTTATTGTCGGCTCTGCTTTGGCCGGTATCGGCAGTGTTCTGGTCGGAATGAAGTATCCTAAAATTGATCCTCTGATGGGAATGATGATCGGCCTGAAAGCCTTTGTGGCCGCCGTTCTGGGTGGCATCGGCAATGTCGGTGGCGCCGTGTTGGGAGCTCTGATCATGGGGCTTTCTGAAGAGATGGTTGTCGCCTATGTGTCGAGCACTTATCGTGACGCTTTGGCTTTTGGTATTCTGATTGTTATTTTAATTTTCCGACCAGCCGGCCTTTTAGGCAAATACAGTGTGGAGAAGGTGTGATGCGTTTTTTAAGAAATCCTCTCTTATCTTTTCTGATTTTGCTGGCAGTGGGATTTGTTTTTGATTTGACACTGAATGCTTACTTTCAATTGATTCTGCTCTTTGCCGTCGTGAACTGCTTGCTGTCAATGAGCTTGAATCTGGTGAATGGCTATACAGGTCAGTTCTCTCTGGGCCATGCAGGCTTTATGGCTATTGGCGCTTATTTTTCTGCTTATGCGAATACTCACTGGCACTTTCTTCCCGAATCTTTGCGGATGGGAGAGTATTTTATTTTCACTCTCGGAGCTGGACTGTGCGCCGCTTTGGCGGGATTTTTAGTTGGACTTCCCTCTTTGCGCTTAAAGGGTGATTACCTGGCCATTGTGACTTTGGGTTTTGGTGAGATCATTCGTGTGGCCTTGCTCAATACCGACTCTCTGGGAGGACCTCGAGGTTATTCGGGGATTCCGGGTTTTGGCTCTTTCTTGTTTTCTTTTGGCTTCGCTTCGCTGTGGGCTCTGATCTGCTTCTTTACAATCTGGCGGGTGATGCACTCCACGCATGGCAGAGGATTTCTCAGTGTGCGCGAGGATGAAATCGCCGCTGAGGCGATGGGAATCAACACCACTCGCATGAAAGTTCGCGCCTTTGTCCTCTCCAGTTTTTTTGCTGGCGTAGCGGGAAGTTTATTTGCTCACTTCACAAGCTTCATCAGCCCCTCGTCCTTTACCTTCTTACAGAGTGTGAACGCGGTGATCATGGTGGTTCTGGGCGGCATGGGTTCGATGACAGGCTCTATCGTCGCAGCGGTTTTTATCACGGTCCTGCCGGAGGCTTTACGACCTCTGCAAGATTTAACAGGTGTGGATTTGCGCATGGTGATTTATTCATTGGCTTTGGTCTTGATCATGATTTTGCGTCCCCAAGGCCTTTTCGGCGGCGCGGAACTTCCTGATGTGTGGAGAAAATATGTCCGACGTTCTTCTTGAAGCTCGTAAGATCACCATGCAGTTCGGTGGTCTCAAGGCCGTCGACACTCTGGATTTGCAAATTAAAAAAGGACAGCTCGTGGGCCTGATCGGTCCCAACGGTGCCGGCAAAACCACAGCCTTTAATATGCTGACGGGAGTGTATCAACCCACACAGGGTGAAGTGTTTTTAAATGGTCACTCCATGAAAGGCCTGAAGCCTTATCAGATCTCGGCTCATGGCATGACCCGCACCTTTCAGAATATCCGTCTGTTTAAAGGCCTCTCTGTTTTAGATAATGTCCTGATCGCGGGCCATCAACACATGAAGTATGGTCTTTTCGATGCCCTGATTCAAAGTAAGCGCTTTCATCAGAGTGAAGCAGCCCTGCAAGAAAAAGCCATGAATCTTTTAAAAATCTTCAAACTGGATGAAAAGGCGCACAAACCCGCCACCTCCCTGCCCTACGGTGAACAACGAAAACTGGAGATCGTACGAGCTCTGGCGACAGATCCCCAGATTATTTTACTGGATGAGCCTGCCGCCGGCATGAACCACTCTGAAACTCATCATCTTATGGAAACCATTGCGCAGATTCGCGAGCAGTTTCATCTCACTGTTTTACTTATTGAGCATGACATGAAACTGGTCATGGGAATCTGTGAGCATATTTTTGTTCTCGATCACGGCGTGAAAATTGAAGAGGGCTCTCCCCAGAAAGTCCAAAGCTCCGCCAAGGTGATTGAAGCTTATCTCGGAGTGGAGGACCCTTCATGAGCACATCACCCCTATTGACCGTTGAAAATCTCGAAGTTCACTATGGTGCCATTCAAGCTCTCAAAGGGATCAGCTTTTATGTTAACTCAGGGGAAATTGTCTCTCTGATCGGTGCGAACGGCGCCGGCAAGACCACCACTTTGCATGCACTGTCGGGATTGGTTCCTTCGCAAGGGCAGATCAGCTTTGCAGGCCAATCGCTGCACAAGATCCCGCCGTTTAAAAGGGTCTCCCTGGGTTTAGCCCAATCACCCGAGGGGCGAGGCGTATTCCCGCAAATGAGTGTGCTGGAAAATCTGGAGCTGGGAGCTTACTCCCGCTCTGACAAAGCTCAGATCAAAATCGACTTGCAGATGTGCTTTGATCTCTTTCCTCGACTGAAAGAGCGGCGAGAGCAAGCTGCCGGCACTCTCTCTGGAGGGGAGCAACAGATGTTGGCCATCTGCCGAGCTTTGATGTGCAAACCACAAATGCTCCTGCTCGATGAGCCTTCATTGGGACTGGCACCTTTGATCGTCGCGCAGATTTTTGAGATCGTCAAAAAGGTCAACCGCGAGGGCATGACTGTCCTTCTCGTGGAGCAGAATGCACGCATGGCTTTGAAGATCTCTCATCGCGCCTATGTGCTGGAAACAGGGCGGGTTGTGATGCAGGACTCTGCTGCAAATCTGCTGGACAATGATGAGGTCCGCAAAAGCTATCTGGGTATCTAACATACATAATAGACTATCCGGTGACGCTCTGAGATCAATTTGAGATGATCGGAGGAAAGGTGACTTTGAAGACAGTCCCTTTCTCTGTTTGAAAAGCATAGGACCAGCGATAAAGATCACAAATCGTCTTCACCCATGCCAATCCCAGCCCAACTCCCTTTTGAGAAAGGGCGCCCGCAGCACTTTTATTAAAGGGAGAGCCTATTCGATGCAAAACCTCTTCCGGAATACCTATGCCCTGATCGCGGATGCTCAACTGGCCATCTCCATATTGAA
>JBCECD010000031.1:7171-9929 GCA_039206745.1 Bdellovibrio sp.
CTTCTGAATATTTCAAAGCGTTACCGAGTACATTGTTCAGGAGCTGCTCGAGATGCAAAGGATTGCAGACAATACGAAAATCAGAACTCGCCAGGATGTTCACTCGATCACCATAGAGCCTTTGAAAGTTATTGATAATAGGCACTAGAATGCTCTCCATGTGTACAACATGCAGATTCACTGGATTCTTCTGCCCGGTAAGATCAGCCCAATCCAGAAAACTGGAGATTGTCTGGGAAAGTTTGTGGATATTGTCTTGAACCTCATGCACGGCCTTGGTGTCCACACTGTATTTCTCGGAGATGATCTCAAAATCCCTGTTCACGATTGTCAAAGGAGTCTTCAGCTCATGAGCCATTTGAAAAGTCCATGACTTCATAAACCTCCGACTCACATTGATCTTCTCCACCATATCATGCAAGACCTGGGTTAAATGACGAAACTCATCTCTTCGATCCAAGGTGCTTTCCTCATCTCGCTTGGAATACAGAGCTCGAGGTAAAGAAGGCAACTCCTCGTTCATCTCCAGCGAACGATTCACCTGATTCATATAGTGCGCCACCCGTCGAATAGGAGAAAAAAGATAGGCCGAGAGGAACCACGTCAATATCAGTGTGACAATCAGAATCACAGAAATGGCCGCCAAAGTCCGGTTGTTCACATAGGCCAAAGACATAAAATTAGCATCCACGATCACGCCCACCTGCAATGTGCGCGTCGGAAAACGCGGCAGCTTGAGATTCAGGGCGCGAATAAAATGTCTCTCTGTCGTAAGAGTGATCCACTTTGGATCCTGCGGAATTTCGATTTCGAGAAGATCCACATTCTGGGTTTCAAAGAGAATCTGCCCATCGCGAGTTCGCACAATAAAGAACTTACCCAGGCGATCAGGGCCTAATTCTTCGGAAATGATCTGCTCTGCCTCTTCATCCTCGTAAGTCTTAAGCTCTGACAATTTGGATTCAATGATGGAAGTCGCCGTCTGCCGAATTTGATCATCAATAAACGACAAACGCTCCGCTCGGAAGTAAGTCAGCAAAATCCCCGCTACCGACAATGTCGAAATCACCAGAGCTAGAAGAGAGATGGCAAAAAACTTACGTCTCAAGCCAATACCCGACATTTCGCATATTTTTAATGGTCACAGTTGAGGAGTATGATTCCAGTTTTCGGCGCACATTATTAATGGTGGCCTCAACGACTTTCGACTCCACCTCACTGGAGGATTGCCAGATTTGTTCCAACAGAACCTCCCGGGGAAATATTTTTCCCGGACTGGAACAGAACATATATAACAGCTGAAACTCTTTTTGCGATAAAGTGAAACCACTCTGTTCATCGACACGAATGCTACGCTCTTCCCGATTCAAGGTGAGATTGCCCAGCTTTAAAACTCCACTGTCGGTATAAAGACTTTTGCGTCGGGCCAACGCGTGCACTCTTGCCATCAGCTCCACCCCGGAAAAAGGTTTGGCCACATAGTCATCAGCTCCCGCGTCCAACGCCAAAGCTTTTTCCGTCGCCGTGTCCACCGCTGAGACGATCAACAATCGCGACTCGGCATAAGCCAGTTTCATATCGGGAATCACGCTGAGAGAATCCACACCACTTAACATTCGATCCAAAATGATAACATGAGGATAGAATGCTTTTGTTTTCATCACTTGCCGCAGAGACTCGATGGAAGTCGCGGTCTTGACAACATGACCATGAGACTCGGCAAGGATGGTCAGCTTTTTCAAAATTTCCGGCTCATCATCGACAATTAAAAGTTTCATGGCTCCTTAACAATGGCATCTCTTCTCAAAAAAAGAAACTGTGATTTTCCGTCCTTACGAAGTTAAAAGAAATTTTAACTTCGAATATTGCTGGAAATATGGGGCCGGCTATCCTTGTATGTACAAGTGCGATTTGCACCGTTAAAAAGGAGAACCCTATGCGTATCATTCCTCTGTTAGTTGTTGCCATGATGTTTTCAGGACAAGCTTCCTTTGCAGCAAAAAAATCTTCTGATAATAAATTTCATAAGATTTGCAAAGAAGAAAATCCTGGCGCTTCCAAAGCAGATATCAAAAAATGTGTTAAAGAAAAAAGAAGTGCTGCCAACGTAAAATAAAGCTCACTCTGTTTCAAGACTCGACATCTGAAACAATTTCGTTTTTAGCCTCGCGCGCTCTCGCCGAGGCTTTTTTATGACATTTTTTGCAGAAGAACCTCGAACTCGGTTCCTCGCCCATCCTTAACAGGACTGCGCACCGACACCTTGCCATCGTGAGCTTCCACCACGGCCTTCACAAAAGTCAACCCCAGACCCATCCCGTATTCAGAGCGGCTTTTATCACTGCGATAGAGCTTTTGCCAGATCATCGCATGTTCTTCCGGAGAAATCCCCGGTCCCGTATCGGTGACTCGCAGAATGACATTTTCAGTTTGATTGACAGTGGAGATGACCACCGCCCCTCCCGAGGGGGTGTATTTATGGGCATTATCCAAAAGATTTGCAATCACACGACTGATCAACCGGGCATCCACCATCGCCCAGTCATTACTGTCTAAATTTTGCGTGAGTTGAATCTCTTTTTCTTCAAAAGCCATTTCATACAGACTCATAATCTCCCGTACAAGATCGCTGATGTATCTCTTTTCCAATTTCAATTTCTTACTGCGATTTTCCGCCTCTGTGATATCCGTCAGAACCTGCAAGAAGTTGAGGATTTTATCAGAGTTCTCATAGCAACTTTGCAAGGCCTCGCGATAA
>JBCECD010000031.1:9939-13157 GCA_039206745.1 Bdellovibrio sp.
CAGGGCCCATACGGCCGCGAGGTTGAGCGCCTCGTGAAAATCCCCTTCACTGGTCAGAGCCAACTCCGCCCGCCCTCGCAGACGAGTGACCGGCGTGCGAATATCATGAGCCAGATGATCAAAGGCCTCTTTAAGTCCACTGACAAGACCTTCAATCTTATCCAGCATTTTATTGCAGAGATGTTTCAGCTCCTCGAGTTCATCGCCATCCCCACTGACCGGTACACGCGTGGAAAGAGAACCACTCTCGATTTTCTTCATCGAAGTCAAAAGCTCCCGCACCGGAGTCAAAGTGCGGTTGGATAAAAACAGGCCCCCCAAAAATCCGATCAAAGCCACTGGCAGAAGAAGCCACCAGAATATCTTCTGCAAATTGAGCATCTGCCGCTTTAAACCCAAGGTGTTCTTGGCAATCATCAGTTGATCACCATTGGCCAACGTCTTTTCCACCACAAGAACTGAGGAGTCCCCTTCCAGCTCAGGGTCGACATGGAAGTAAGGATTCGGATCATGCATGAAAAGAGGCTCACCTCGCGCCGAAATGATACTCACATACAAAGCCGCATCATGATCATACTGCGGCAGAGAGCCGAAGTGCTTGCTGAAGTTCTCCAGCCCTTGCACTTCGAGGCGGTTGCGGAACTCGTCGAGTTTCGCTTCTAAAATAATTTGTTCCTGGCCGCGGAGAGCCTGACTGATTTGAAAATAGAGAAAGCTGAAGATAACTGTCGAGCTGAAAATCAGCACCAAGGAATACACAAGAGTGAGCTTGGTGCTGACCCTGAATAAAGTCGGTTTAAGTCGACTTAAGAACATACCCTACGCCTCGAACCGTATAAATAAGACGAGTAGGGAAATCTTTTTCCAATTTGTTGCGCAAACGACATACTAACACATCTACCACATTCGTCTGCGGATCAAAATCATAATTCCAGACTTCCTTGAGAATTGTCTGCTTGCCGATGATCTTATTAGGATTGCTCATAAAAAGATCCAGCAGAACAAACTCGCGTTCCTGCAAATCCAGTTTGCGTCCCGCCCGCACCACTTCACGATTCAGACGGTTCAACTTCAGATCCTGAAAAACCAGTTGGGTGATCTCAGAGGCCTTTTGAGAACGTTTCAAAAGATTCTTCACACGGATTTGCAATTCGGCCATCGCGAACGGCTTGGTCAGGTAGTCATCGCCACCCATGCTCAAACCTTTCAAACGATCATCCAACTCACGCAAAGCACTCAAAATTAAAATCGGAGTATTAATCTCTTTTTCACGAAGAGATTTTGCAAATGTGTAACCGTCCATTTCTGGCAACATCAAATCCAAAACAATAATATCGTATTGGTTGGTCAACGCCCTCTCATAAGCTCTGCGACCGTTGGACTCCACCTCAACATCGCCTTGCAACTCTCCAAGGCCTTGTTTCACAATTGTTGCAATTTCGTTGTCGTCCTCAACTACCAAGCATCTCATTGAAATCACCTTTTCTATTATTGTTATCGTTTTGTAAGACTAGCGTATATCAGTTTTGTCTCTAAACAAAAGGACGAAGTGAGGTGGATGGGTACAAATGCATGTATATTACACACTTTTAATAGTGTGACATTCAGCACTACGAAGTCTGCTCCTTGTCAGAGTGGGTCTTCTGCTTGACCGAGAAAAAATAAAGAGGCTTTTTACAAAGCCCCTTTGTGGTTAAAAATTATTTATTTTTTATACTCGCTTCAGATTATCGTTTCAACTGAATCACTTCGTTCAAAAGTTCATCTGTTGTCGTGATCGTTTTTGCATTGGCCTGGAAACCACGTTGATTTTGGATCATGTTCACGAACTCCGTCGCCAGATCCACAGTCGAACGCTCCAAAGATTTCGCGAAAAGTTTTCCGCGTCCCGCAGCACCTGGTCCACCCATCGAAGCGGAACCTGAATCGCGAGACTCTTTCAAACGGTTGTTACCAACTTTAAACATGGCTTCCGGATTCTCGAACTTCGCCAAAGCGATCTGCGCCAGATCCGCAGCTTGACCATTCGAGTAAACCGCAGTCAGGACACCATCGTCATTGAATGACAAACCAGTGATTGTCCCAGCCGCCGCACCGTCTTGGTTCCAAGAGATAAGATCCGAGTTTTTACCGTACTGTTTTGTACCGTCCAAACCTTTTCCACCGTCCTTGATCGCATCACCGAAATTAATTTTCACCTGTTGACCTTGCAATGCTCCACCTTTGAAGTTGAAGCCCGAGTCCGTCAGCTCTTGAGAGTCCAATTTACCATCCACCGTGAAAGTCAATTTACCAGCACACACTTGCGACAGAGCTCCTTCATCACCGCCAGTAACTTCCTTACCATCAACCAAACCTTTGAACTCCCATTGACGGTCGCCGGTTTTATTGAAGAAGAAGCTGACCAGATGTTTATTCCCTTGAGAATCGTACATCTCAACACCTGTTGAATAGTGTGAAGTGGAATAGGGATCTTTGATATCAAATTTCTTAGTGGCCTCCATGCGAGAATCCAAGTTGAGGTCCAACTTCAATTCTTTGGTGGCTTTCGCTGGGATCAAAGCACGAGGGAATTTGATATCCGTCATTTTATTTACGATATTACCTTTTTCATCGGTCGCAAAACCTTGAACTTTTTGATTGTCGTTGGTCACAAGGTAACCTTCGCGGTCAAAGTGGAAGGAACCATCACGAGTGTAAGACTCGCCATCAGAACCTTTTACTTTAAAGTAACCATCGCCAGAGATCGCCAGATCCGTTACTTTTTCTGTCGCATCGATATTACCTTGAGTCAGAATGGGATTAACCGCACCGATTTTCACACCACGACCGATTTGGTTACCACCTAAGATACCTTTTAAGTTTTTGGAAATGATATCCTGGAATTCCGCACGGCTCGCCTTAAAACCAACAGTGTTGGCATTGGCAATGTTGTCACCGATAACACCCAAGGCCTCGCCTTGCGCAGTCATACCGGACACACCCGTGTAAAGAGATGAAAGAATACCCATGTGACCTCCATGTCGTTGGCGTCTTCATTCGGAATCCGCCGTTTGGAGGGCCTCCTCTACGAGGACCAGCCCTAAATTAAATTTTTAAAAACCTTCGCTGATATTTTGTGTTTTAGATCACCACTGTGGAGTCGATGTTCGTGAATACATTTTCCTTCAATGCATTCTTGTCCATGACCGTCACCACGGTGTTGTTCTTCACACTGA
>JBCECD010000032.1:0-2678 GCA_039206745.1 Bdellovibrio sp.
CTTCTCAGAACTGTCATCGTGAGCATCTCGTTGTCTTGCATTTCCGTCTTTTATGTCGGGACTCGGAGGGAACCATTTCGACAATCCTCTCTGAGCAGGACTTGCAGCCTTTGAATTATCGCACTGTAAACTGGACACTGAAGGGAGCCAAGGGCAGTCTGCAAACGGATGCTCAAGGGTATGGTCAGATTGTGACGGCGACTCCTTTATCGCAGAGATCGCAACGGGTGAAGATTGCTATAGGCTCTGAGTTTCTATATATGAGAGCCGGAGAGCTGAAACAGGTGATCACTCCTCAGCCATGGTGTAATCAATATTGAAAAAAAGTCGGGGACAGGCTACATTGCGCGACATGGATTATTTTTTTTCTCCGGCATCTCCCGAGCATCAAAAGCGCGAAAAGGCGAAAGCCCGTGAATTGCGGCAAAGTCAGTGGTGGCGCCAGGAGCTGGGTAAAGGACTCTGCTATCATTGCGGTGAGAAGTTCAAATCTGCGGAGCTGACCATGGATCATTTGATTCCGATTGCCCGCGGTGGGAAGTCTAATAAGAAAAACTGCGTGCCCTCATGTAAAGACTGTAATACGAAAAAAGGCTATAAAACCCGCGCTGAAATGGCCCTGGAAACTCTGGCTCCAACCTCCACCTCATCAGAGGATGAGAGTGAAGAGAGCTAAATATTTCTGAGTTGTGGTGATTTGAGAAATCCTCCTTAAATCTTTAGGGAATAAATTTACGCCATGCAATATGAGCCTTAAGTCTTGCTTTGACCCCATGCGTTCGCGTTAACCTATCAAAGTCATTCATAAATTAAGTTACACCGTGAAGGATCAAGCGACCGTGAGCAAGATTACCAAAAGTAGTACCGCTGAATATTTTGCCAAGAATCTCCAGCAAGTGGGGTTTTCTTCTCCCCTTAAAGCCGTTTTAACGACTTTAAAGGAGGCTGTGGACAATTCCTTAGACGCCTGTGAGGCGGCTGGTATTTTGCCCGATCTTTTGGTGGAGGTGACTAAAGTAGGCACGGGATCTACAAAAAATACGGATTTGATTCGTATCGTAGTCGAGGATAACGGGCCTGGCATTGAGGGTGATGATTTGGCCAAGGTTTACGGTGAGTATTTGGCCTCTTCGAAGTTCGGAAGAGGACAGTGCTCACGGGGTCAACAAGGTATCGGGATCTCAGCAGCAACAACATGGGCGCAAATGACCAATGCTCGCGGTGTGAGTGTGATTTCAAAAACAAAAAAGATGCGTAAAGCGATCGCGGCACAAGTGGATGTGGATATTAAATCCAATACCGGTGTTTTAAAGAACAAGGAAACTTTGGATTGGGATCGTGAGCATGGAACTCGCGTTGAGTTTGCTTTGGATGGCCGTGTGCAATTGAACGGGGATGGTGGTTTGCTCACTTATATAGAGGGAACCATCCTGGTCAATCCACACATGACTGTGACGTATAAATTGATGGAAAACGACTTTGTTACAGTCGCTCGGGTCAGCCAGGACGTTCCACAAATTCCCGAGGCTTCGTTGCCCCATCCTCACACTTTTAAATTGGGAGAGTTCATCACTCACTCCACTTTATTTGGTAAAATCACACTGTCAAAATTTCTGAAAACAGGTTTTTCGCGCATTACAGATCAGTCTATTCAAGAGTTCACGAAGAAAGGTTTGCCGAAGAGTCTTTTGGAGAAGCCTCTGACATCATTGTCTGAGGAGGATTTCAAAAAGGTATTTCAAGCCGTGCAAAATACAGACTTGATGGCTCCATCCACGAAGTCTGTTTTGACGGTGGGAGAGGAAGCTCTTTCAAAATCTATCACGCGCTTGGGAGAGATTGACTTCTTTGCGGTGGTCACGAGGAAGCCTTGTATTTGTGATTTCAAGCCTGTTGTTGTGGAAGTAGCACTAGCGCGCTTTAAGGATCGTAATCAGCAATCCGATTCGCCGGTGACTCTACTGCGTTTTGCAAACCGCGTTCCTTTGCAGTTTGATAAATCGGGTTGTGCGATCACATGGGCGATTGAGTCCGTGAACTGGAAATCCTATGGCTTGGCTCAGCCTAAAGACAGTCTGCCATTGGGGCCTTATATTTTTGCGGTTTCCATTGTTTCGCCCTTTATTAAATTTAAAAATGCTTCGAAAGAAACTATTGATGCTTCGGAAGAGTTGGTGGCGGAGATTCGTCTGGCTTTGATTCAGGCAGGACAAAAGCTCTCTCGCCATATTAAGAAAGAAGTCAAAGAGGCAGACCTCGAAAGAAAGCTGGCTCATATTGAGCAATTTGGACCTATTTTAGTTGAAGGGCTGGCGCGAATTGTCAACGCCCCAGAATCCCGAAAGAAGAAAGCTGAAGAAGGTTTAAAGAAATTGTTGGGTCGGGACTCTCAAGAGGCGATTGCTGATTTGGAAGCCGCTGAGACTAAACTTTTAG
Organism: Bdellovibrio sp.; assembly: GCA_039206745.1. GTDB lineage: Bacteria > Bdellovibrionota > Bdellovibrionia > Bdellovibrionales > Bdellovibrionaceae > Bdellovibrio. Next base: position 2,437 of record JBCECD010000032.1, read on the forward strand.
AGCAGAAAAAACGCGAAAAGAAAAAAGGAATTGGTCACGACGATGAGGAGTTCCCTGAAGATGTCATCACTTCAGAAGAATTGGTTGAGGAAGCCGCTGAAGCCGGAGCTTCCAGGACTCAAGGTACTAAAAAGACCACCATAAAAAAAGTAGCGACTAAGAAAACAACTGGGAAGAAAAGCTAATGGCAAAATTACTTAGCATCCGCGAATTGAAAATTGATATTCCAAAAGAGGCCCGTT
>JBCECD010000032.1:2688-12955 GCA_039206745.1 Bdellovibrio sp.
CCGTTTGTTGGCCGATAAAATGTTAAAGGACTTGGAGTCCTCTAAACGTCCTGTGCTCGAGGCAGTAAAAACCTCTCTCGACAACTCACTTTACAACGCCAAAGTAGGCTATCTGACTCCAGGCGATAAAGTGGTGCGTACGGAGTTGAACGTCTCTTCTGTGCAAAAATTGGCTCGGGTGGTTTTTGTCTTAGAGATTTTGTTGCGTAATTTGGAGACAGGAACTGTCAATACGAAGCGTGAGTTGTATTATATAGCCAAAGGTTTGATCAAGGGTAATTCGCGAATGAAGCCTCTCGACTTTGAGGATCAGCCGGAGTCCGACTCTATCATCGACTTTATCGGTGATATGTTGGAAGTCTATCGTGAGGAGCTAAACTGCTTTGCCAATGATCGCGGTGGGCAGACGTATTCTCAGCAATTAGTGGTGACAGAGACTTTGCCTGATGGTGATAAGGCTGTGATTGATCTTTCCACTTTGGGAACTTCACCATTTCAACCTAAGAATAAGCCTCAGGCTTTGAAATTGAAAGCGAAGAAGAAAATTGACTTCTGTCTGATCGTGGAATCAGAAGGTACTGCAAATACCTTGGTGACCATGGGGTTCACTCGCCGTAATAACTGTATTGTTATGGGTGCGCAGGGGGTTCCGTCGAATGGAGTGCGTGGTTGGTCTAAGTTGATTCAGGAAGAGCTCGATGTTCCAATGTACTTCTTTGGCGATCTCGATGCCTACACTTTGCAGAATATCTTCCGTACTTTGAAGGCGGGTTCCGCTTCCTCCTTAATCCGGAATGCTGACTTTTCAGCGCCGAATGTAAAATTTTTGGGAGTGTTACCGGAAGATGTGAAAAAGTATGATCTTTTCTGCTACAAAGTAAAAGAATCAGATCCAGTCGAGGCTCGAGCTCTTAAAAAAGCCAAAGATGCTTTGGAAAATGATCCGTTCTTCCTTGATAAGAAAAACAAAAACTTGGCGGATATCCTGCGTTGGTTGATCAAAGAGAAGATTCGTTGCGAGCAACAGTCTTTCTTCTCCGTCGATCCTCGTGATCCGATTAAGACAGAAAAGCTCATCCTCGAGAAAATCAAAAGGGGCTCTTACGTTTAAGGGCCCGATGTGGCTTTCATTTTGTTTTCATCTGGCGGTCCCATCTCCGATATATTGTATTTCATTTAAAGTACGGCGATGGGGTTGAGTTTTGCAGGGGAGCCCGTTACAACCTCTGCTAGGCCTATGAAAACTTTGGATTTATCCTTCAACCTTAATCTGAATCGTTCACTATTTGCTTCCGTGATTTTGCATGGCAGTTTTCTGGTAGGCAGTCTGTTTCTGATGGAGCCGGCATCCATTCCTTTGCCTGTGGGGGTTGAATTAAAATACGGTGATGGTGGAGAGGTCCAAGCCCCTCAAATCGAAGAAAACTCTGCGAAGTCAGCAACTCGTCCTCTTTTGCAACAAGAGGACACTGAGGCACCTTCTGTGAAGCAGGAAGAAAAGCCGACTGCGGAACAGGTGCTGCCCACTGAGGTCGCGAAGACGGCGGGCTCTTTGGCGGGCACTTCTGATAAAGGAGCTTTAACGGGTCGTTCCGGTGTGGTGGGTGGAGTGGAGGTCTCTCCTGAAGAGCGCTATCTTTATGAGATCAAAACTTTGTTGGAGCGACGCAAGCGCTATCCTTTGTTAGCCCGAAAAATGGGGCAGTCAGGAAAAGTCACGATGCGATTCACACTCGCGGCGGATGGTTCGGTGATGGAGAGTGAAGTTGTGGAAAGAGCGCCTTATGATTCTCTTAATAAAGCGGCTCAAGATCTGGTTCAAGGTATTCACGGGTTGAAGCCTTTTCCCCAGGAGATCACTCGGACCACCTGGAGTATCACGGTTCCCATCGAATACATGCTTAATTAATAATTCCCTGAAAGTTCGTACAATAGTAAATGTAGAAGGTCCGTGCGTGGATGCCGTGGCGGAAGGTCTTCAACTCTTCCTTCTGACATGAGTCCCACTTTGCCCACTCCATAGGATTTGCCGGGTATTTTTCCGTGCTGACGAAGATCGCATTTTCGCCATGGAGATTGTTCATCTCTTCTGGTGATTGCATCACGGTGTAGTGGCTGACCGTCGAACTCAGCATATACACTTTTTGTTTTGTACCCCAGGTGGTTTGAGCCGTGGTTTCATAGCGATGACAGGCGATGAAAGGTCTGCGACCACTCTCTGCGTGGATCTCACGCTGGCGACGATTGATATAGGTCCCAAGTTCTTCCCAGCCTGTGAACTCGTTGCTCGGATCATAAACTGTTTTCCATTCGGCTTGAGGACTGAAGAATTTAAAAGCCTTCGGAATCCAAGGGTAAGCAAAAGGGGTGTAACAAATAATCGCCAACGGAATAAAAAAGCCTAGAATGCCCCAGGTATAAATCTTACTGCGAGAGCGCACAATACGTCGGCGTCCCCAGATTAAACCCTTGGACCAGATATAGCCAGCTCCCATCAAAAGCAGAGTGCAAGCAGCGCCACTCCAGTGCGGTTTGTAATCAGCAAACAGAGGTTGCGGATAGAACATCGCTAAAGAGGGGAAAGTCAGACAAATAAAAATCTCCAGCGAGCTTCTTTAAAGCGGATGATAGAGGTGATGAATGCCAGAACCAACATCACATATAAAAACGGAGTGTAAAATAAAAGCTGGGCAGCCAGGAAAACCAACCAGCGCTCAATACTCAACTGCGATCCTGTATGGCGGTCATGAAACTGATATTTAAAACCCGGCCACTCGTGCAGATGATTCCAGGCAAAAATAGGAGTGCATAAGAGCGTGGCGATCAGAACGCCCACCCATGGCCAAGGTGAGAGCAGATCCCGACGGCGTGCAGGTGTTGTCAGCAGATATAAACCAAAACCTGGAGCGATCAGGGCAATAATAAACTTCGAGTTGAGACCCAGGCCCATCAAAACTCCCAGCCAAAGCCAGGTCTTCTTGACACTCCATTGCTTCTCATCTTCCCGCACACCTTGCCAGAAAACCCAAGCTGCGGTCACCCAGGAAAACATAAAGGGCGGCTCGGGAGAGGCGACGTAACCGCCAAATCCCCAGAATGGAGACCACAGCAAAATAAATCCGACAAAGATGGCGGCCCACTCATCGAAAAGATCCCGGGTGAGTTTATACAGGAAGGTCACGGTGCCGACAAAACAGAGGAATCCAGGCAGGCGCACGCCCATATAAGTATCGCCGAAAATAGATGTGGAAACAGCTTCCAGCCAGGCGATCATCGCTGGATGATCAAAGTAGGAAAGCTGCAACCATTTTGCCCAAGACCAGTGGTAGGCTTCGTCATCAATCAGTCCGATATTGAGGGCAAAAAAAGCCCGGAAGAAAAGAGTGAGAATAAAAAGGATCAAAACTTTTTGAGACAAATTTTGTTGTCGCCAGAATTCGCGTATCATGAAGAATCCTTATCTGAATCTGAGGAAAGACGGAGAGCTAGTTGCGTTTTTTTCGCGCTTGATGGCGATGTTCATCGTGCCAGTTTTTGCGCTCAGCTTGAGCGTGGTCCCGCGAAATGTTTTTTTGCGGCAAACTTTGTACAGCCGCCTTGAGTTGCGAATGCAAGGGCAACAAAGACAAGCCTGAGGTTAAGAGCTCGCGATAATGACGAGTGAACAGAGCCTCTTGGCCCGCAACAGGATCTGTAATCAAGCGTTCAATTTCCGCGCGGGCAATGCTCGCATGATCATCCGTGATGAAGTCCAGCTCGGTGAGAATATCAATATCGGCCATCAAAGAGGTCAGCTCTTTCAGCCAAGAATATCTTTCCCCGCCCATCAGAACGTGAAACCACTCTGTCGGAGCGGATTCATAGCCATTTTCGCGATCAAAGTCGCTTTTCAGGGTGTTGAGAACTTCTTTTTGCAGGCCCCAAAGAGCCTGGCGAACCTGAAGGGCATTTGTATAAATTGCAGAGTTTTTCATGGCGCCCATGCTATCCCACTTTTTATTAGAAAACATCTCATTTTGCCTTGGGCTATGCAGGAAAGAAACTCCCTGTTTAGATAGTTTTTAGGGGGCTCCCTGGTAATGCGGGTTAAAATATGCTACTTCTGAAGGAAAGTCAGTAGAGCAGGCGGAGTAGTGAAAGAGAATCTCATCAAAATCAGAAAATGGGTCCTACGGGGCATTCTCCTGTTTTTTGTGGGGAGCATAGGCTTGGTTTTGTTTTACCGTTTTGTTCCTGTTTGGGTGACGCCCTTGATGGTGATTCGCTCCATGCAGTCGATAGGGTCTGATAAGTTTGTCGGAATTGAGAAGGACTGGGTGCCTCTCGAAGAGATGTCGCCTTCCTTGAGCCGGGCCGTTCTGAAGGCTGAAGATTATCGTTTTTTTGAGCACAATGGTTTTGATTATGAGGCGATTCGCAAGGCCTATCAGTATAACCGGACTCATACTCACAAAAAAGGTGCCAGCACTATCAGCCAGCAGACAGCAAAGAATGTTTTTTTGTGGCCTCAGCGAAGTTGGTTGCGCAAGGGACTGGAAGCTTATTTCACAGTGTTAATTGAAACGGTTTGGCCTAAGGAAAGAATTCTCGAAGTCTATCTGAATGTGATCGAGTTTGGAAATGGGGTCTATGGTGTTGAGGCCGCCGCACAAAAGTTTTTTCATCGCAGTGCCAGAAATGTGAACCCCTATCACGCCTCATTAATGGCCGCAGTTTTGCCTAACCCTCGTAAATTGCGCATTGATCGTCCTTCGTATTACGTTTTGTCCAGACAGAAAAGAATCTTGAAGCGACCAGCCCCGCAGTTTGCTTCTGAACCAAATTCCAATTAGACTTCGGTGCATGAGCGCCACTCAGAAAAAACAAAAGATGATTCGAGCTATTGAAGAGCGAGGATGTCTCTTGGTTTATCCCATTAAAAATAAAAAAGAGCCCCGCAGTTTGTGGTCGGAGCTGTATCCGCGCTCAGAGATGCGCTGGGAGTGGGATGCCGATGCCGACAATCGCATTGGCGAACTATGGATTCTGCGTGAAGAGCTCTCCCGCAGTGGTAAAGTGATTTATTCGAAATGGTATCAGGGGCGTGCTACTTTTTTTTCTAAAGAGGTGTTCGTTCATCTCTTGGCTTATTTGGGAAGTTGTCACAAAAAAGAAAGCCTGCCCCGTTCCTCTCAAGAAGCTCTGGAGAGTTTTTTGATGGATTCACCTCAGTCGACCAAAATCATCAAAGAGAATTTGGGTTGGCAGGGCAAGATGATGGAGAGTCATTTCAATCGAGCGATGAAGCCGCTGTGGAATTTTCTTCTTCTGGTCGGTTATGGTGAGGTGGAAGATTCCAGTTTTCCTTCTCTTAACATGGCTGCGACTCAGACTTTATTTGAAGAGCTTTGGCGGCAGGCTCAAGATATTGAAGCGGGACAGGCTGAGATCTTTCTGCATCGAAAGCTGGGCCTTGACAGTCTCTTTATGAAGTTTGCCAACCGGGTGCGCCGATGAGACATTTCCTTCTGGCCCTGATTTTCCTGATGGTGAGTTGTGGAGAGAAATCTTCGGCGCAAGATAAGAGAGAAAAAGTTTACTGGATGTTCTTTGATTTGCCTCATGTCGTGAATTTGCGAGGGGAGGGGCCACCGGGTTATCTGCTCGAAGTTCATCAACTTCTCACTCAGCAAATGCCGGAGTATACACACCAGGTGATTGAGGTGCCGTTCATACGTATCATGCAGCAAATGAAAAAAGCGCAAAAGGTCTGTACATTGATGATTTTGCAGACTCCGGAGCGGGAAGCATTCATGGAGTTCGGAACTCCCCTCATGGAGGGGTTTCCGATTGGTGTGATTGCGAGAAAAGACAATCGGAAATTATCAAAATATATTCCTGAACCTCATATCGTGGATTTTGTGAAGGTCATGGAGGATAAAAAAATATCTCTGGGCATTGTTGCCAATCGCTTTCATGGAAAAACAATAACGGAATTATTAGATAAGCGAAATAAAAGTGGGATCACTCTGAGAAAAGGGACCAATACAGATCTCGAGATGAAGAGTTTGGTGCACCTGCGCCGTTTAGATCTGTACTTGGGTTATCCTTTTGAAGTGCGAAACGATCCAAAATTGGCTTTTTATTTTATCAAGGGTGGTGTGGAATTGCTCGGCCCTCGCGTGTCCTGTGAAAAAACGGAATTTGGTAAGAAAATCATCGCGAGAACGGAAGAAATCCGAAAGCGGGGAAAGCTGAAGCCTCAGCTGGCGGCCATTTATAAAAAATATTATTCTAAAGAATTACAGGAGGCCGTTATTCGCAATAGATAGCGAGTTCTTTTTTTGTAAAGATCCCATGGAGAATTGAAATATTTCAGCATCCTTCAAAGGCGGGAAATCTCACCAGCTCTAAAGCGCAGGTCCCGTCCCACTTTCTAAGAAAGCAGCACTTTTTTTCGGCACGATTTTTGGATAAGTTCCCGCTGGGTGGCTTTCTGTCAGAAAAACAGAGCCAACGCGACACTATTTCCAGGGGGAGATTATGCAGAAGATGTTTCTTGGGGTTCTTTTTTTAAGTGGCCTTATCACAGGCTGTACTCCTTCCCAGAAAGCATCTGAAGAAATTTCACACCTTTCTTTTCTCGATGGACTGTATTCTACGCGTCCCAGTGTGGAGGAGCCCGGAGTTCTCATTTTAAAATTATCCAATCCGGCTCTTCTCGAGGTGGCTCAGAGAGAAAATGGGGTTTTGAAAATTGATAAAGATCTGCATGAGGCGATTCTAAAAGAACAGAAGAAAGTGGAAGAAGATCTGCTTAAAATCTCTCCCGGCATTCGTATTCTTATTCGCTATAAGCTGGTGCTCAATGCCTTGGCGGTTTGGATTCCGACGCATCTGGAAGGCCGAGTCCGGGCTGTGGTGGGAGTGACCGCAGCGGAATCTTCGTTCTCTTTGGATCGTCCCGCTTTGGAAGGCCCCTCTGTTCTCAGTGGAGCCTTGGGTAAAAACTCTGTCGACTTTATTGGAGCTGAAGCGGCTTACGCTCAAGACTTAAAAGGCCAAGGGATGCGCGTCGGAATCATTGACACGGGAATTGATTATACTCACAAAATGCTAGGTGGAGTCGGGACGAAGGAAGTTTTTGGAAAGGTAGACCCAGCTCAGTCCTCGGAATATTTTCCCAATGACAAAGTGGTCGGAGGTATTGATCTTGTTGGAACAGAATTCAATGCGGCTTCTCCAGATTTTCAAAAGCGTATTCCTCGCCCTGATAGCAATCCTCTCGATGAGGGGGGGCACGGAAGTCATGTCGCCGGAACTGTAGCTGGTCTTGGTGACGGGGTGAATACTTATTCGGGGGTTGCTCCTGAAGCAAAACTCTATGCGATCAAGGTTTTCGGTGCGGAAGGTTCCACCAATTCTGATGTGGTGATTGCAGGCCTTGAATATGCGGCAGATCCCACGGGCGATCTGAGTTTCTCAGAGCAGATGGATGTGGTGAATCTGTCTTTAGGCAGCTCCTACGGAACTCGGCATACACTTTATACTCAAGCCATCCATAACTTAGTCAAGGCGGGGACGATTGTTGTGGCGGCCTCTGGCAACTCGGGAGATAAGAGCTTTATTACTGGTAGTCCGGGTGTTTCAGAGGATGCCATTTCCGTTGCTTCTGGTGTGGATGATTCTAAGCAAAACACCGAGGTGGGAGCTATTGAGTTTGAGTCGGGAGCTGACAGCTGGCTTGGTGAGTTTGTTGAAGCGAACTTTACTTCACCATTAAAAGATATTGCCAGTCTGAGTGGTGAAATCATCTTTATGGGAACAGCCAATAAGGATTTTGATGAAAATGAAGCCGCCCAAATAAAGGGTAAAATTGTTCTTATAGATCGAGGCGTCTCGAGTTTCGAAGATAAGGTTGTAAGAGGACGCAAAGCGGGTGCGAAAGCTGTGATCGTCGCGAATAATCAGAGTGGAGATCCTCTGGTCATGAGTCTTCCGAAGCCGCGTCCCGATGGAGAACGGGAGGATATTTTCGCAGGGATGATCACTAAAGAAGCGGGAGATGCGGTGAAAGCGGCTCTGCGAGAGCACGTCGTGATCGTCAATATGAAGTCTGAAAAGAAGATCAGCAAGAATGAAGTGATCGACACTATTTCCACCTTTTCGTCCCGAGGACCTCGTTCTGACGATGGTCTCATCAAACCGGAGATTGTGGCTCCAGGCTCCAATATCATCTCTGCAGGAAAGGGGCTGGGTGATCTGGGAACTATTAAATCGGGGACTTCTATGGCGGCCCCTCATATTGCCGGAGTGATGGTTCTGTTAAAACAAAAATTTCAATTTTTGACGGAGCCTGAGTTGCGTTCGGTCTTGATGGGACAAGCGAAAGTGATTTCCGATAGGAATAAAAATCAATATCCAGTGAGTCGTCAGGGTGCAGGCCGGGTGCAGGTTGAAAAGTCTTTGCAGGCTAAAGTGATTTCGATCCCAGCATCTCTCTCCTTTGGGATCACGGATTTAGAAAAACAGAAAACGATGGTGAAGGAACTGGTTCTTAAAAATATCAGTGACTCGGACGTGACATTACAAAGTGTGTGGCAAGGGTCTAAGGCTCTCCAGGTGTCTGTTCCGGGGGTGACTTTAAAACCAGGTGAATCCAAGAAAGTGACTGTTCGTCTGACGGCTTCGGCTGCGGGGCTAACTAAATTCCGCGAAGACCTCGACGGTCATCTGCAGTTCAAGAGCGGAGAGGAAACACTCTTGCAGATTCCAGCATTGCTGGGTGTTCGCAGAATTGCTCAAGTAAAAGCCTCTTCGGCGCGGGTGTATGCGACTTCCGCTGCGGATGCTGCTGGCAGTTTGACAGAGGTGGAGCTGCACAATGAGGGACTCAATAAAGGTTCTGCTTATTTATTTAACCTGATCAGTCTCGATGAAAGAAAAAAAGATTTTTATCCTGATCCGGTTCACAATCGTCATTGCGATCTTCAGTCGGCGGGGTACCGACTTGTGGAAAGAAATGGAGGAAAGTTTCTGCAAGTGGCGGTTAAATTGTATGAAGGTTTGACGACATGGAATAACTGCGAAGTGAATATGCAAATTGATTCAGATGGTGATGGTGTCGCGGATCAAGAGTTAGCAGGTTTGCTTCAAGCCGATGTGAGCGGTTTAAGTGGGGATCAGTTTGTCAGCGTTTTGCTTGATGCCGGCAAGGCGCGGGTCTTGAGAAAGCAATTTGAGGAAGATTTTCACAAGGACCCTGCAACAAAAGAAGATTACAAAGAGGCTGTTTTGGGATTGGAAAGATTTCAAATTTTTGACAGTGGAACTCTGGCTTTTGTTGAAACAGATGTAACGGCTTTGAAGATCTCTCCGACGGGAGAGTTGCGAGTGAAAATCTCAACCAGTCAATCTGGATCAGAGTTGGTGGAAGTCGATGACTATCTGGGTAACCAGGCTGAGCAGTGGTTCAAGTTGTCGCCGGTGGCGGCTTCATTTGCAGGAATACCCGAAGTTGTGGAGCTGAAAGCGGGAGAGAGTAAGGTGATTTCTCTGTTGAAGGGCTATGGCTCTGAGGAGCTGATTCTCTATGCTCCTCACAACCGAGAAGTGCGGGATGTTCTGCTTGAGGACTCTCAATCTCAGATCATCCCGACCTACTATAAAGCGGAGTGACTCGTTGTTGGTGATTAATTATTGAAGAGAGGCTTGACCCAAAGAGTCTGCTCTCTGCCTGGGCCGACGGAGATCACATCAATGGGAGTTCCCAACTGGGAACCTAAGTAATCGATGTAGTTTGTCGTCGGACGTGGAAGATCTGACAGAGTTTTAATTTTAGTCAGGTCTTCTTTCCAGCCGGGAATCCATTCAATCACAGGTTCCACTTTTTCCAATTCATAAGGAGAATTGGGAAGTTCAGTGATGATTTCTCCGTTGAGTTTGTAAGCTGTGCAAACGCCAATACGATCATGACCAGTTAAAACATCTAACTTCATCATGGCAAGATTTGTAATGCCATTCACACGGATGGCATATTTCAACGCGACCAGATCCAGCCAGCCACAGCGACGAGGGCGACCTGTTGTTGCGCCGAACTCGTGGCCATCAGTTTGGATTTTCGTACCGACTTCGTCTTTTAACTCCGTCGGGAAGGGGCCTCCACCCACGCGTGTTGTATAAGCTTTGAAGACACCAATGACTTTTTGAATGCTCATCGGACTGATCCCGGCACTGACGCAGGCATTAGAGGCCAAGGTTGAAGAGCTGGTCACGAAAGGATAAGTTC
>JBCECD010000033.1:0-12767 GCA_039206745.1 Bdellovibrio sp.
GCTTGATTCCACGAGGCTATGGATTAAAAACTCTCGGGCTCCTGATGAATTCCTATATTTTTGCCGATCGCAATAAGACCTACAACGAGACATGGATGCTAGGAGGACGAGAACAGGAAGAACTTCTCAAGTTGAGCGATGAAAACTTGCTAAAACTCATTGCTGAAGAACGTTTTAAAATTCTTGGCCAGACAGACAAGCTCCTGGATTATCGAATCAATCGTTGGAACCACGCCCTGCCATTCTATGATCTGCAACTGGAAGAAACGCTCAACACTTTGGAAACCATGAAGCCTACCAAAGACCTGTATCTACATGGGAACTACCTTGGCGGGATTGGTTTAAGTAAAATACTGGACAGAAGCCAGCAAATCGCCGAGGAGATCACACAGCAGTATGGTTAAAAAAGGGGTTTTACTTTTAAATATCGGCAGTCCTCGTTCCTACGAGGTCGATGACGTCAAAAAATATCTTAAAACTTTTTTGATGGATAAGGACATTATCAACCTGCCCTTGCCTTTGCGCTGGTTTTTGGTTCACGGCGTGATCGTGCCTCGTCGCGCTTCTTTTTCCGCCGCCAACTATAAAAAAATATGGCTGGAAAAAGAAGGCTCCCCTCTCACAGTTTATACGCAAAGGTTTGCCGAGGGTTTACAGAAAGAACTCGGCCCTGAGTATCTTGTCAAAGTCGGAATGCGCTACTCTGAACCCAGTATCGAAAAAGCGCTCAAGGAATTTGCCACAGAATCTGTCCAAACTCTGATCCTGGCTCCTCTCTATCCTCAATACGCTGAAGCCACCACAGGCTCCTCTCTCAAAGAAGTGGACCGCCTGATGGGACGCCTAGGGATCGAAATTCCCACCGAGACCCTGCCACCCTTCTACAATTCTTCGGCTTTTGTTCACAATACAGCGCAAGTCATTCAAGAAACTTTAGGCGATACAAAGCCAGATCATTATCTCTTTTCCTTTCATGGACTGCCTGAGAGTCAGGTGCGCAAAGTGGAGGGCTGTCTCACCCGGGGTGATTGTTGTTTTGAGCGCAATGCCTGCGAGAAAAACTGCTATCGAGCCCAGTGTTACGCCACCGCCACATGCATCGCTGAGGAGCTGGGCTTGCTCGACAGTCATTGGAGTGTGGCTTTTCAATCCCGTTTGGGACGAGCCGAATGGCTCAAGCCTGCGACAGATCACACATTGGAAATTCTCGCCAAAACAGAAAAGAAGAGAATTGCTGTGATTTGTCCCTCCTTCGTCGCGGACTGCATCGAAACTCTGGAAGAGATCGGCATGGGCGGTGTTGAACACTTTACAGCCTATGGTGGTAAAGAATTTCATTTAATCCCCTGTTTGAATGACTCTCCAAAATGGATCCACGATTTTGCAAAAACAGTCACTCAAGTTCCTATCACTTATATAGACGCCCTTGTTCCTGAGACATGAAAAAATCTCTCAGCTCCATTACAAAATTGTCTAAAGTTTAGACGATTTATTTTTCCCATTTTTGTCATCTGATTTCGGCATGGTATATGAATAGAGAGCTCTCATACGCGGGAGCTTATCGGAATGTTAAAATTCAAATCAATGAACATGAATATTTGTCTCGGTTTATTTATCGGTGCCGCCATGGGGATGTCGTCCGCCTCTGCAAAAGTTTTTGTGAACTCCATGTGTCACATGAAAGCTTCTTCAGATAAGCAGGTTATTGAAGGGGATAAAAATAAGAATAAAAAATATCCCTTGGCTTCTATTTCCAAAGTCGTGACTTCACTGTGGGCTGTAGAAGAACTCGGTCCCGAGTATAGATATAAAACCAAATTGCATTTGAAGCAGGTGAGCGAAAACACTTACAACATCCATATTGAAGGCAGCCGTGATCCTCTCTTTGGTCGTGGCTCCAGTTATTTTATCATTTCTGAGTTGAATCGACTTGGAATCAAAAATATCGAGAACCTGAGCTTTGATGAAAACTTCCTTCTCGAGTGGCAAGTTGAGGAGGGCGTCCGCGTTGCCGGTGACACTCCTTACTACCGAACCATTGATGATCAGGCTGAGGCCATTCATAGATCTCTCCTTCGAGACTTTGGCACTCCTATCTTTAAAAGCGCTTATAATACTCTGTCTAAAAGAGCGGAGAAAAAAGGCGTTCGGATGGCAAAGAATCCTTTTGTCAGCTTGAAGAGAGTGGACTTCGTCCCCTCACAGACTTTCGCCAAAACACCCGATATGACCACTCTGGTTTATCAATCAGCTCCGTTGAAAACAATTTTGAAAAATATGAACAATCAGTCTAACAACTATATTGCCGATCATCTGTATTGGAATCTTGGCGGCACCGATGCTTTCAAATCCTTCATGAAAAAGGCCCTGGATGTCGGTCCTGATGAGTTCGAGTTCCATTTGGGTTCAGGCAATAACGCCAACTACATTTATGATCCAGCAAAAGACATCTACAACAAAGCCACCTGCGAGACGATGATTAAAGTCCTCTTTAAGTTGGATAAACGCCTGGAAAAATCAGGCCTCGAGTTGACGGATGTGATGGCTGTTGCCGGATCTGATACTGATTCCACAGTGGCCGGTTTTCAAGGTAACTTCAGAGGCGCCACGATTGCCAAAACAGGCAGCGTGAACCGGGCAAAAACTTTGGCAGGAACTGTGTCCACAAAAACGGGTGACATCTACTTCACCATTCTCGTCAACACCAATGGTCCCCGTGAGTGGGGTGTGGCGCAAAATGTGATCAAGAATAAATTAAATTTTCTCATGATCAATAATGGCGGTCCAAGACGATTCCAGTATGACGAAGTCATCACTCTGCCTTTCGATGCGAAGTCTGTCCTGCAAGAAGAAACTCCGGCTCCGGTCGTCGCGGCGGCGGCGCAAGGATAAACCATGCGCATACTGTTGTGTCTGCTTCTTTCATTTTTTTATCTGAGTACTTCGCAGGCCCGCACCGCCGACTCTGATATAACACCGCTGATGCAGGCCCTTCTCGACGGCGACACCAAAGCCGTTCAGAAGCTGCTCTCCCAAAAGGTTCCCCTGGAAGTTCGCAATAAAGCCGGTGACACCGCCTTGGCCGTCGCGGTGACCAACGAACAATACGCTCTGGCGGCACAGCTCATCCAAGCCGGTGCAAAAGTGGACATTGTTGTGGCCGGAGAAGAACAGGATCCTCTCCTGGTTCGAGCCGCAGGCAATGATCTCAAGATCACACGCCTGATTGTGCAAAAAAATAAAAGCCTTTTAAATAAAACCAATAAAGAAGGCGACAGCGCTTTGATGAACGCTGTGCGCTTTGGAATGAATGATGTGGTGGCCTTCCTGCTGAAGCAAGGTGCAAACCACTCTCTTAAAAATAAAAAGGGCCAAACGGCCCTGGATCTGGCTCGCGAGTTCCATAACGAAGAAGCCCTCGCGCTCCTAAAGAAAAAGTAAAGAGCTCTTTGCCCTTTACTCTCTAAGAAAACAGTCTTTTAAAGAACCCAGAGATTTTTTGGCCTAAAGATTTCGAGGCCACCACTGAAGCCGGTCTCTTCTCGTGACGAGGTCCTTTATTATTGTTGTTGTGACGACGATTCTCGAATTTTTTATGTTGATGAGAATCCGATCTCTTCTGATCAGGTCGTTTTGAATCGTGACGACGAGGTCCCTGCTGGCCTCCGCCCTCATGACGCTTCGGAGGTCTTGGTCCTGGATTCTGAGAGGAGCCCTGTCCACCTTGTGCTGATTGCTGAGAAGGATTGTTTTGACGTCGTGGTTGATCACCGCGCGGTCCTCCTCTTTTGTCACCACGAGGTCCGCGACGATCGCCACCACCGCCCTGGCCTGGACGATCTCCACGCGGCGCCCGCGCGCGATCCAAAGATTTCGGATAATGTCCCTCATAGTGATGAGACATCGCTTTGAACTCTTGCACCAGTTGATCATTTTCCAAATAACCAACTTCAACCTTATGCTTGAGATAATCCTCAATTCGCGACAGGGACTCGATGTCTTTATCACCCACTAAAGAAAAGGCCTGCCCCGTTGTTCCCGCACGTCCTGTTCGTCCGATACGATGAACATAGGATTCACTATCATTCGGCAGTTCATAGTTGATCACCATGTCCACGCCCTTGATATCCAGACCTCGAGCCGCCACATCCGTGGCAACCAGGATATTCATATTGTTTTCAGCTTTAAACTGCTCGATCACACGGTTGCGCTGAGTCTGAGTTAACAGACTGGAAATAGCCATCGCCGGAATGCCATTGTCTACCAGGAATTTAGCGATCTTCTCCACACTCAATTTGAAATTGGTGAAAATGATGGCCTGCTTGGGACTGTGCACTTTCAAAATAGACAAAAGGTGCTGAGGTTTTTCATCCGTTCCAACATGGAAGATCTGATCTTTCACATTTTCAGCTTTAGCCTGATCGCGACTGATATTGATTTCAACAGGTTCAGAGCCGAATTGATAAGCAGTGTTCAAGACGTCAAAATTCAAAGTCGCACTGAACACCAGGAACTGACGCTCGCGCGGCACTCTTTGCAAAATGTATTTCATATCGTCCTTGAAACCCATATCAAACATGCGATCCGCTTCATCAAAAACAATCGCACGCACTTGCTTCAAATCCACAACATGTTCTTTATAAAGATCAATCAGCCGGCCTGGAGTCGCAACGATGAACTCCACTCCATTCTTCAGAGCCTCTTTTTGTTTGTCGTAACCAGTTCCACCGTAGATGGCAAAACCGCGCAAACCAGACTCCACGCTTAATTTGGTGATATTCTCTTGGACTTGTTCCGCCAACTCTCTTGTCGGAACCAGAATCAAAATAAAGTTCTGGGGTTTCCAATCAGTGAACGCTCTTTTTTGAATCAAAGTGGCTTGCTCTTCACTGATTTCGCCCGTCACAGGACGAGCACGCAAAATACGCTCCATAAGAGGGATGACAAAGGCTGCTGTTTTGCCAGTCCCTGTTTGCGCCAATCCCGCCACATCCTGCTTATCGAGAATGATCGGCATGGCCTGGGCCTGAATGGGAGTGCACTCCTCATAGTTCAACTTTTGGATAGCGGCATATAAACTGGGCTCTAAATTCAATTCTGAAAATTTCAACTTTTCCTACTCCGGTCTGTGCCTTCAAAGTACTGACCTCAAAGGCAAAAGTCAAAGAGGGTGCTTAAAAGCCACCCACAAACATCTTCGCCGCCTCAAGAAAGGCCTGAGGTTGATCTGAGTGGACCCAATGTCCTGCTTCGGGGATTTCGAC
Organism: Bdellovibrio sp.; assembly: GCA_039206745.1. GTDB lineage: Bacteria > Bdellovibrionota > Bdellovibrionia > Bdellovibrionales > Bdellovibrionaceae > Bdellovibrio. The sequence continues at coordinate 5,265 of JBCECD010000033.1, forward strand.
GCCCTTAATCAAAGGGTTGCTGGTCAATATTTTGCGGTAATTTTCCTCTGTCAGCTCCCGAGATTGGGCTCCACGAATCCATAAAGTCGGGACTTTTAAAGAGGAAATTTCGTCCCAGCGCTCGGTTTCTCTGCCTTTCAGCACAGATTCTATAATTCCTGGTTTAGAAAAGCGCCAATTCAGACGGCCATCTGCTTGTTCCACCACATTTGAATAAAAGTACTGGGACATCACCTGCACGTTTTCACGGGTCTTCGCCTCGCGAACAAAGTCCTCTGCAAAATACCTTTTTGCCTCCTCACGAGTGGCAAATGGGGTCGGCACTAAATTCAACAAATACTCGTAATACTCATGGGCTCTGGGACTGGCCTCAGGGCCAATGTCTTCCACAATCAACTTTGTGATTTTTTCCGGGAAGCGTGAGGCGAAGTTCAAAACATTTCGCCCGCCCATTGAATGTCCAACCAAAATAAAAGAATCCCATCCCAACTCTTCGGTGATTTTATACAGATCATCCGCATAGTCCTCGGGAGCATAACCCGTCTCGGGCTGAAAAGAACGCCCATGGCCTCGTTGATCATAGGCCAGACAGCGCTCTGTCGCCTCCAGCCCGGAAATAATCCGCCGCCAATTCTGGGCGTAACCCATGAGACCATGCACAAAAACCCAACGACGACCGGTCTCGGGTCCATAAAACTGATGATAAAAATTATCGAGATAAGCCATGATTCTTTATACCCAGGATGCCCGGCCCTCGTCATGTGAGTTTTTCGTATTCCAATTTGAAATTTGACACGAAGGGGAGTAGATTCAGTTTCAATGACTTCTCAGCAACGCCCCCAACTCCACGAGGACTGGATCGACTCCCATGCCTTAAGAATCGTACGAAACCTCCAGGATGCAGGTTTTCAGACATACCTTGTGGGTGGCTGCGTTCGCGACCTTCTGGTTGGCATTCATCCCAAAGATTTTGATATTGCCACCAATGCTCTTCCCAATCAGGTGCGCAAAAGAGTGCCCAATGCCTATGTGATCGGTCGTCGCTTCAAATTGGTTCTGGTCAAACGCGGTGAGCAGCAGTTCGAAGTGGCCACCTTCCGTCGCAATGTCACACCCGAAGAGTTGAATCAACTGGGCGATGAGGCGGTTGAAGGAGATAACTACTTCGGAACCGTTGAAGAGGATGCTCAACGCCGGGACTTCACTGCCAACGCGGTCTTTTTTGATCCCGTTCACCATGAGTTGATTGATCACTGTGGCGGTATTCGCGACATCCAAGATCGTGTTTTGCGCATCATTGGCGATCCTAAAGAAAGACTGATCGAGGATCCCATTCGCATTTTGCGGGCCATTCGTCTTTCTCATAAATTGCATTTCTCCATCGAGTCGTCTCTGCGTGCAGCTATTGCCGAGTGTTCAGGCGAACTGAAAAAATCAGTCCTGCCTCGCCGACGCGAAGAATGGCTGAAGTTCCTGCGCTTACGCGAGCCTCATTTGGCTTTTATGGAGCTCTTCGACTTGCATATTCTCGAGCAGATTTTTCCAGGCCTGCATACCATCTTCATGGACCCTGCAAAGATGGAGACCTTTGAAATTCATTTGGCTCGTATGAACTCCGCCGGCATTGACAAGCAGGATCCGACCGAGCTTTTCGCGGGTTTCATGATGGCTTTTTTGAAAGCTCAATATGGCGAAGAGCCGTGGAACCACGATGAATTGGAATCAGATCCTCGTCTGATGCAATTCATGCGCGAAGAGGTGGGCATTTTTAAACAGGAGTCCGTGGTCTTCTTCAAAGCCCTGCATCTGCTGCAAGGACTTCACAAAATCGAGAGCTATTCCCGCAAGGGTGAACGTCGCCAGATGGCCTTCATTCAAAATGAAGCCTTTGGCTTGGCAATCAAATTAGCGCACACGGATTATTCTCTTTCCGCTCCCCAAATGCAGTATTGGATGCAACAAATAGAAAAATTTAGAACTCAGAGTCTGTAAGGCACGAGCTCTTCGCGGACTTTAAAGAGTTCCACTCCTCTTCATACTCTGCCACCTCAGGCTTGCGGATCTTTTCTGCTGCGGGACTGATATAGCGCGACTGCACGCCATCCCACCCTGTATAATACCGAGTCAAACCTTCCTGCCCTGTTTGAAAATCAGGAACAAGATAAGTCTTACCACCGCCGTTCGGAATATCCACAGACAGATGAGGCATGGCAAGGCCTGATAAATGCCCCCACAACTCTTTTTGTATTTCCAAAGAGTCCTCAATCGAAGTGCGCAAATGATCTGTGCCCAGCGAAGGATCGCACTGAAACATATAATAAGGTTTCACTCGCAGATAGAGCAGACGCCGATTGAGTGCCTGAATCAAAGCCGGGTGATTGTTGATTCCATTGAGCAACACCATCTGATTCATCACGGGCACGCCATGATCGACCAGATTCTCTAAAGCCGTTGCGGCTTCCGCTGTGAGTTCACGCGGATGATTAAAGTGAGACATCAAAAACACAGGCTTGTGCTTTCTTAAGATCTTCACCAAATCATCCGTCACCCGCATCGGGCACACCACAGGCATACGAGTGCCCAGACGAATGATTTCAACATGCTCAATCTGCCGCAGATCCGTCAACACGCGATCCAGCTGCGCATCGCTGACTGTGAGCGGATCACCGCCCGACAAAATCACTTCGCGCACACCGGTGTGAGTGCGGATGTATTGCAAAGCTTGTTGGTATTCCTCCTGGCGAATAAAAGCCTGCTCTTGCCCTGTAAAATGTTTGCGGGTGCAAAAGCGGCAGTAAACACTGCACACATCGGTGATTAAAAATAAAAGTCGATCTGAATAGCGATGAATCACGCGCGATACAGGATTGTTTTGCCGCTCGCCCAAGGGGTCCAACATCTGCTGACTTCCCGATTCCATCTCGAGACGATGGGGCATCAGAATTTGACGAATGGAATCTCCAGGCTCACCAGCCAAAGACGCATAATAGGGAGTCGTACGAATATTGAAAAGTTCCTTTCCCTGAGCAAAAGCCTGCTGCTCTTCCGCCGTCAAAGTGAAGTGACGACTGAAATCCTCTTGGGTTTTCAAAGAGTGACGAAGTTGCCAGGTCCAATTGTTCCAATCGAGATCGCTGACAGCGTCGGGTCGAGAGCTGCGGGGGAAATGAAATTTCATGGCTTGGTTATGCGGGATTGCCGCTTATTAAGCAAGCCCCAAGGTGCCCGAAAAAGTCATTTCCCGCCTTTCTAAAAAAAGCTTTCCCCTTCTTTCTATCTTCATGAAATATCATGCTTTTTACGCTCTCTCTCTTTGAGACACCAAAAGTTTGACAAGGCCTCCCCTCCCCGTCCCCCTTCTCAAAATGAGAACCCTGAATCATATCCATAAGTTGTCGACTTCCGCCACAGAGCCCGAGTTGGCCCGCCTCTCGCTTTACAGATAGATAGGAAAATGGGTCTGGACGATCCACATATAAGGAGGAAGATTTATGAAACCTTTTAACGACACACAAAAAAAATGGGTGATGGCAGCGTCTCTGCTGGCTGTTCTGGGCTTGAATGTTTCAGCCCATCACCGTGAAATGGTCGGCTCCATTGAGCTGGCTTCAAATGGAAAAGTTCCCAGTGAAATTCTCACTGTTGATGGTGAATTCGATGTTGAATACCGCCAAGGTGAAAAAGGTGTCATAGCTATTCTCTCCCCCAAAACCCCAGAAGGACAGGTCTGCACCACAAATTGCACCTCTAAAATCGTGGACCTGGATTTGAAAAAGATGGCAGATAATGCCAAAGACATGAATATCGCTTTGCTTAAACAATTAAATGCCACCGCGAAAGTGGCAGAGAAACCTGACAAAGAAGAAATCGCTTCGAACGAAAAAGAAGAGAGAGAAAGTAAAAGAGAAGAAAAAAAGAGAGCAGAAAAGAAAAAAGACGTCTTCGCGGAAATCAAAAAAGATTGTGATTATTTAAAAGAGGATGCCGACGACGCCGTGGCCTGCCTTGTGCCTAAATTTATTGCGGCCCTGGAGGCCTCTGCGGAGAAAGATGCCGAGAAGGATAAAAAGATCTCTGCTCGTGATGCGGAAAAGTTTTTTAACTCAGAGATCTATGACCGGGTCAACGATCAACTTTCTGCGGCTGCGGATGAGTCCTCTGATCAAAGAGCTCTGACCAAAAAATACAGAGAGATCCTGGCCCCTGTGGATGAAATCACCAAACAAGCCCCCAAAGGTTTTGAAAGCATCCGTAAGCTGGCTTTGGATCTGAAAAAGAACACTTTGGCGGATAAAGCTCTGGAAATCAAAAACCTGGATGCTCAAATAAGCATGTCCACAAACTCCTATGAGAAATCTTGGCTGATGCAAGAGGCCTTTGCGGCAAAACAAAACTTGCATACCTTTTCAAACCAGACGCTTATGGACAGCGTGAGTGCCCTTCGCTCCGCCAGTTCTGACAACCTGGTTTCCAGATCCGGATATGCTGCCTATGTTTCCGATTTGCAGAACTTCCAAAGCAAATTCAGCACCTTCTTGTTTGGTAGCAATACCAGCCTGAACACTCAACAAGGCATCTCCAGCTTACAAAACTCGACAGATCAATTCCTGGAGTCCATCCGCTCACGCAACGGATCTAATAATAATGGTATCACCAATCTCGGCTCTATTTCCAACAGAACGGGAACGAGCCTCTCGGCGAACAGCGCTCGAACGATCATGATCCCAGTGCAAGTTCAAGACGATGGAACCATCATCCCCGGAACTTCAGTAGCTCCTTCAATCACAATTCCATCGGCGAACAATGGTGTCAGCTTTGGTGCTGTAGCTCCGATTGAGGCCCAACAGCGAGCTTTGCGAGAGGCGCTCCGCAAAAACTTGCAGCAACGCCAATAAGCAGCCTCAACTTAAAGTTCAACCCTCCGACGGACCCATGACGGGTCCGTTTCTATTTTCTGAAGGGCAAAAAAATCCCCGGGGGCTTTCGCCCCCGGGGCCCTGCTCACCACCAAACAAAATGTGTCGTGTTGTCATCAAGCTGTCGTACAAGTTGCAAGCGTGCTGTAATCAAAAGCTGATGGCGGCTTTAGATGCAAATCCAAATGTAAAACCATTCTCCAATTCGCTGGTGCCATTCTTCCAAGCACCACCCGGGAACAAGAGACCGACTTGGTTCACCCACTGAATGCGATCACTCGGCTTGTAAACCAACTCTATATCCCATTCTATTCCCAGATCTTTTTCAGAATCAACAGAGTTTTTGACGGTATTCAACAATTGTCCATACACGAGTGTGTTGCGCACATCCAAGCGATCACTCCATGCATAAGTCGCTGACGGAGCAAAATAAAGAACATTGCTGAGAGACTCATCGTCGGCAGAGTTGCCAACACCCAAACTCGCATCTTTGTTCACATCTGTTTGCAAGAAGTCTCTTTGTCCCAAACGGTGATTGAACAACAACATACCAACATCGTAATTACGATGAAAAGCATAACCACCAAAGTCTGTCGAATCAGGATCATCCCCCGTCGCCATACCGAATTTGAAGTTCCAATCCCATTTGCCTTCATTGCGAGGGATATAAATCTCCGCTGCAATACCGTAGCCATTCAAGCTGACTGACTCTGCCCCTTGGGTAACACCCACTTCACCCGATTGAAAACCGGCTTCAACTTTGAAACCAAAAGAATCAAAGCCACGGCCTAAAACAAAGTTGGTGCTTTGGATATTGAGATCCGAATTCACACTGTCGCCACCGTAAGCAGCGATTTGAGAAGCGGAATATCCCAAAACTTCTTTCACCCCTTTGGTGTTTTCCTGATACACGCCAATCAAAGATTTGTTCTCTTCACTTTCATATTGCAACTGAAAACCCATGGAGGAAATGGTGCCGCCTTGGCCGAAACCGTTCGACTGTCTGCGACTGAGAACTGGCATAAAGAACCAGTCTCCCACCACAATTTTATAAGCAGCCATATCACGGGTGTCGTACCAATGATCAAAAGGTCCTTTGCCTGCATTGTAAGTCATGCCCAAACCAAACTCAAAAGGCGCACGCCCGACGATCAGCGCTCCGTACTCTTGATTCACATTCAGGTACAATTGGCTCACATGAACCTGAGAGGAGCCTTGATTGCTGACATTTCCTGGAGCCGCATTGGTATTCAATCCCCAGATCTCGCCGACCTGCGAGTTGGGATAAGCTGTGCTATTTAACACATCAAAGCGAGAGATGATGTTCACACCATCGGCAGCAATGATCTTCGGGCTCAAATACAGATAGTTCAGGCCGTAGGCTTTGCGCTCTGTCGGCGTTGCCAAGGACGGACGATCCACCTCTGTCCATTCAAAACGATAACCCCCGCTCCAATCCAAACTCATGGCCTGGGCAGTTCCCGAAAGCAAAGCAGCAGAAAGACTCAATACGCAGAGTAAACTCTTTTTAAACATCTTCGTTCCTTTATTTTGCAACGACACCCATCACATCTCCTTCGCGGAGGATGATAAGCTCTTCATTTTGAATTTTAATTTTAGAACCTGCATATTCAGAAAAGACCACGCGGTCGCCCACTTGCACATCCATAGGGCGCGTATGACCTTTCTTGTTCAGATGACCGCGGCCTACCGCCACAACCAAACCTTCCAAGTTTCCAGAGACATCGGCCACCGTATCGGGAATATACAAACCTCCCGGTGTGCGCTTTTCCACACCGGAAAGACGAACCACCAAGCGGTCATCCAAAGGCGTCACCACATGACTCAAATCCGCACTCAATGTCACAGCTTTCTTAGTTGGCGCCGTCGGCGTGGTTTTTCGAGTCGCGGTTGCCGTCGCCTTCACCGGTTTCTTTGGAGAGGAGGCTCCTGTGCGAACAGCTGCGGTTTTTTGGGGAGATTTGACAGACTTTTTAGCAGTCGATACTTTTTTAGGTGAGGTCTTTTTACCGGTCGCCTTTTTTACAGCGCGACTTGAAGCTTTTACTTTAGACGGAGATTTTTTCTTTACGACTTTTTTGACAGCGGCCTTCTTCGTTGAAGCTTTCTTCTTAGCCACAATAGATCCTTTCATCAACTCATCAGAAAAACCCCACTGAATTCATACAGGCTTGTTTGCTTCAGAGGGAATTTCGTAATATTCTGCGGGAATGTTACGACCACGATTAAAAACTATTTTATATGCTTTTACAATCCTTCTGACGCTTGTGATCATCGCTGGAATCGGGCTTGGGACCTACTTCTATGTCAGTTTGGAAAAAGAACTTGCCACCAAATTGGAATCCAAAAAGTTTCTGATTCCAACTGAGTATTATGCCGCTCCTCCGACGTATTATCCGCACAGTTATGTCTCCGTCTCCGACGTGGAAAAACAATTGGTGCGCCAAGAGTATCGCCGACGCAACTATGATCAAAGGTTGTTACCCGGAGATTACTTCATCGCCACTCGCGAAGAATGCTCCGCCCGCCTGCAACTTCCCCTCGACGAGAATCAGCAATCCTGCAT
>JBCECD010000034.1:0-12715 GCA_039206745.1 Bdellovibrio sp.
CACTGAGGGTGCCTTTCTTTCTCTAAGTAGTGGAAATCATTCCACGAAAGGCTGGTGCCCTCAACTTTCAACTAAATTTGAAATTTCTCCAGTTTTGATTGAGCATAAAAAGCCAAGTGATTAAGGCCAGTTCTTTTTCGATGAAAACCATCAGATAGATATTTCTCGTCTGTTGGACAAAGGCAAATTTTCATAGAGCCATCACAAAATGTTGTGAATTCTTTATGACAAACAAGGCGCTTCCAGCCAAGGGGCTTTAAGATCAAGTCATAAAATCTGATACTCTTTGCATAGTCGGAAACTTTCCATCGAAGCAGATAAGGCGACGATAATAGTTTCGAGCCAAGAGAGAGCCTTTTTGGAATACATAGATGAACTTCCAAAGTCAGCCTCCTACACCGAGGCCAAGGAGATAATGGAAAACATGATCTCACTTAGACCAAGCGTTGTTCAGCATCTTTTAGAGAACTGCGCTTCTTTTAAAGTGAAGAGGCTGTTTCTGCACTTTGCTGAAAGGCAAAATCATCCATGGTTCAAAAAGTTGAATCTTGAAAAGATCGATCTAGGCAGAGGCAAAAGAGTCATCTTTGAAAATGGCGTTTTGGATAAAAAATATAATATAACTGTACCGAAAGATGAATCTTATGAAGAACTCTAAATTCTATCCACAAGTTGTACTTTTGCTTGATGTACTACCGTACATTGCAAAAGAATCTTGCTTCGCACTTAAGGGTGGAACGGCCATCAATTTATTTGTCAGAGATTTTCCGCGCCTCAGCGTTGACGCTGATTTGACTTATCTAGGTGATGAGTCACGCGACGAAGCCTTGCAAAAGACTGAAGACGCCTTGCTAAGAATCAAGGCAGACCTAGAAAAACAAATTGGTGCTAAGGTGAATTCGAGCTCTCGCCAGTCACAGCCAGCGGATATTAAACTATTTGTGAATCGTGATGGCGTTCAGGTAAAGATTCGGACTCTTTGAAGTATCTTCGAATTACTGTGCCAAATGAAGATGAGAATGAGTGACGACAGGAGGTTACTCTTAGAGAGTAAGATCATTCCTCAGGTCGAAATTATATGTTTGCATCTCATAATGTATGAATGGCCACTGGCCTTAGGTAAACATAGGTCACTGAAACTATTAAAATAAAAGCAAATGACGGCACAGAGGAGCGGGCATCTTTTGTGCAGCAGGCAGAGGGCGGACGAGAGAGGCCGCGCGATTATAGGTTTGTAAAGACAATCCCACTTTCGTCGTTAATAAAAGATTGCGGTAGGCGGCTTCCATTGGAACGCCGATTTTTTGTCCTAGCTTGATCGCGCGATTCACAGCCAGAACCCAGTGGATACTGGAGAGTGGAATCTGATAGCCGCGCTTGTTCAATCCAGAAGCAAGACGGACAAAACGATCCATGCGATCTGTTCTTTCTAAAACTTCAGACAAGAAGCTCTCTGAGATCTCTTGATGGCCTGTGATTTTCATTTCCTCGAAGCGAGCCTGGAAAATCTTTTGAGCTGCGGAGGCGGACTCAATACCTGAAACAAAACGCAACAACTCAATACCCAAAGTTCTATCGAGATTGGAAATTCTTTCAGCCTGACCAAAATCTAAAAGAGTGACAATTTTGGATTTTGTATCAATTAAAACCTGACCATCATGAATATCTGGGTTGGCATGCAGGGGAATGGGCAGTGGAGAACTATTGGCGCCCAGACCACGCAAGATTCCATCTTCCACAGATAAAAGTGCTGCCATCGCCGAACGATATGTTTGCGGATCAAAATTTTGCAGATGGCGAGCCCCCACTCCCGGAGCTTTTTGCATCAAGATGGACAGGCCCTCCTGGCTGTAAGCCTCCACTGTGCGTACTTTCCAGCCTTTCACGTCGCGATTGTAGAGAGTTTGCACTTCTTTCTGCACTTCAAAGGCATGCTTTTTATTAAACTCCAGAGACACTGAGTTTTTAATGATACCCAGTAGTCCCGCCACAAAGTCAAACTTGCGACCGTGCTGAGGGTTTTGGGCGAGAGCTCTTAATAAGAGATCCATACGATAGAAGTCCTCGCTGGTCTTCGTTGTGATATCTTTACGGGAGATATTTAAAACTCCAGATTTACCGGTCTCAAGATCAACATACTCGACTGCGATATTCACAGATCCAGTCCCCAGAATTTTAACAATGCGGTGTTTTTCTGAGTTCCATTTCTTACCGAGACGCTCTTGAATCAATAAGAGCATGTCGTAATAAGAAATTGGCATGGCGGAATCTTGATAGGTCTCGAGAGTGGATTTGAAAGACCTAAATTCGTCTGTAAACGAAAGATATTGGGCGAGTTTGACTCCCGGAACACCATAGGCATCCAAGATGCTTTTTAAAACCAAAGCTTCAGACAAAGCGCCGGTTGATGACTTTTGGGCCAAAACATAAGAAAGAAAAATAGATTTATTAGCCCCTTCTGCCTGATAAAGAGCTTCCAACATGATTTGTGCAAGGTCGCGATTTTCCGGGCTCACGGCTGAGATGATACGGTCTGAAACCACGGCTAAGCTCTTCGCGTCTTTAATTAATCCCGTCGGACCCGTCAGGAATGAATTTACCAAAGCCGCTCGTTCAAGCTCTGGGCGAAGTTGCATTTCTTCCCGAGTCGACATCAAAGCACTTACGAGACTGATACCATTTTTTTCAGCGGCATTTGATTTTTGTAAGTCGGCTTCTATTTGGTCGATATAGGCGGGCCACCTATCAACTCGTCCCATCAGATAATCGATCATTTGCATTTGGGCGCTAACGGACTGTCCTCGAGAAGAAGCTAGTAAACTGCTCAGACCGCGAATGTGGTTTTGAGCTTCCGCGGTTTTCTGCGTCGCAGTTCTCTCGTCTAGAGGAAACACTTGATGAACTGTCGTTGGTTGAAGATTCCATTTTTCTGTAATCGCATTGCGCAAATGATTATAGAGATCTGTTTTTGTTTGCAGGTTTCCTTCCCGAACAATCTCGGTGACAACGGCAGCAAGCTGTCCCAAAGAGGCTTTCTGAGGGAGTCTCTCTTGCACTTGATTGAGTATCACCTGAGAAATATCTTGTGTACTTAAGAACGAATTCAAATGGCGGTCTAAAACCAAAGCATAGCGTTGCGGTTGAGAAAGATCTTTCAATTTATCTTGTAGATAGATTGAAATCTTGTCGTGGTCGGCTCGAGGAATGGCCACTAGTTCTCCCGTTACTTCACGCATCAAGACCCAACGTTTTTGGAAATCTGAAAACGCCATTGAAGAGAGATTTTGCAGCAGCATTTTACTCAGAACAGCACTGGCATCTCGGTGCTTTTGAAGCATTTGAGTATTTATAGACAAGGTGGTTTTATTTGAAAAGTTCACGCTATCCATAATGAAAAGATCCCGCTGATGACTTTCTAAGGCACTAAAAACTTCTTGAACTTCCATAGGAGAAAGGCTTTCAATGAAGGCCATTTGATTGCCACTATGAAAAAGACGCAACGTGTTGGTTTTAAATGCGGCCCAGATTCTCACTAAAGTGAGAAGATGGTCGAAGTCGTTGGGCTCCATCTTTTCAAAGGCTTCGTATATATCATCACTGGCAAGGGAAAGTCTTTTTATGAGAGCCAGAGTTTTGTCTCTTTGTTGTTTCAAAAGTGGAGGGTAATCTGTTAATAGACTTAACCGTTCTTCTCTAGGAAGAGATTGCATATAGCGAATAATATTCTTAGAGACTTCGGAATCGGTCGAGATTCTAACATCTTGGATAAAAAATCCAATGAAAGAGAACACACTTTTGCGGTCTGCGGCTGAAAGTGAAGGGTCGTTTAATGATTTTGCTGCAACCTCAAGTGTTTCATTTGAGAGACGGTATTTAGTCTTGAACTCAAAGTCTGATCGCTTGGAATCTTCCAAGACCTGTGAGCGGATTTTATCGAGGTCTCCGCGGACAACGGGTTCACCAACCTTGAGTGTCTTAAATATTTCCTCTGTCTTGAGAGGACGGTTGCTCATCGCTTTGCGCACATCTTCCAAATATTCAAAGTGAGCCATTTTGCCATCGGGCCATTGAAGGCCCTTCACCATGCGTGAGAACTGACGGCGGTATTCGTTCATTAGTTCCGTACTGTTTGAACGCTCAATGCGAAGGATTTCTTTCTGGAGCAGATCTGTGTTGATCTTTCCTTCCGCAGAAGAGAAGCGTTGAGGATTGTGAAGACTTTCAAAAAGGCGTCTCCATTCAGGGAAAGTTTTTACTAATTGAGCGAGTACGGTCCGGCCGCCGTCGCTTCCGAGAAATACGGCGTTGATTGCCAAACGAGACTGCGGCTTCATGTCATCCTCAAGGCGGGCGTAGTCTGAATATTTCCAGCCGTCTGCTCCAGCGGATTGTCGGGCCAGAAACCGAACCACTTGGTGACGTTCAAAGATCGTAAAGTCTTTGAAAGAGAATTTATCCGTAAATCCCGCAGACATTACAATGAAGGTCTGCAATAAGGCATTGAGTTTAACGGATTTTGAATTCGATGAGACTTCGATCTCTTGAATCATTTTCAAGATCAAAGAGGTCCGTTGTTCTCGAGTTTCAGAAGAAATTGTTGAGGGACGGGAAGAGTGCTCAATACCTCGGCCTTCTTCCATTAGAGCGGCTTCGGGCTGATTTTGAAGGAACGCTTTAGAAAGAAGCTCTCTATAATAGCCTCCCCAAATTTGTTCATAGCTGGTATCTGTTTGTGGACGATTCTGTTTGCTATGAAGGCGATAGCGCTCTGGCAACGGCGTCGAAGAGTGCATAATTTGGGCTCTTTCATCAGCTCGAAGATGATGTTCCGCTGCAAATTGCAGAGCAGAGATTCTTTGGCCTTCATGATGATGGCTGGCGAGGCCTGACATTAGCATGTCAATGAGACTACCGGGTCTCTCGCTGACACTTCCTGATTTGTAAAGCAGATCCATGACCTCGGCTCCGGCCTTTAAATTGTATTTTCCCACCAATCGGCGGATAGACCCAGCATCAGCGACAACTTCATGTTGCTGACCTTCTACAAAGCCAGATTCTGAACTAATATGATTTTCCAGAAGATGAGTGAGTTCATGACCAATCACGAAGGCTAATTGATCACGAGTTTGTAAAACATTAAACAGTCCCGCAGAAAAACCAAATTCATAGACGGGTTTACCATCATCAGCAAAGTTCATCGCCTGACGATAGGATACGGTTGGTTTGGGCTTAGTATTCCAAGTTCTCTCAGGGTGAAAGAGCTGTCGAACCCAAGCATTCGGTTGCGAGTCTGCATAAATATTTACAACCCAGTGCTTATCATAGGCGTTAAGTTCCGCACCGCCCAGTTCTTTGAGGATTCTAGTGATTTCCTCTCGCAAGTCTTTGATCTCTTGAGGCATAGCTCCATAAGCTGGAGTCAAAAGTGATCGAGATTCATGGGCCGAATCCCTGCCTATTCTTTTTAAAGCCTGGCGCGTATTCTCATCCACAAGACGCGGTTGAGCCTGGCCCACGGAAAGGGCCAGCGCTGTTACAATTGGCAAAAGGCAAAGAAGAAATCTCATAGAGATCTCAACTTGCAATCCCGGTGCCATAAACCGATAGCCGGAGAGGCTTTTGATCGAATTTCCTCGGTTGTTTAGAGAGAAGTGACAATTTTTAGAAACCCTCGGCTATAAGACGAACATCTCATTTTGATATAGGGAGTTGGGCAAGGTGTCGGATTCTGCCGACGAAACAGAGATCACGAATAACATTAGCAAAAAACCCATGACATATTTCATAGAATCCCCCCTTGATTTTGACGTTCAATCTTCGTCTGGTCAGGGGATACAAATTTCAGAATGCAACTTAGTAACGGTGTTGAGGCACGCTGAGAGATGCCCCTAGGGTGTCTTGTGAAGCAGTCCTTTATATTTCCCTTAGGAGCTGCACTAGAGGTGGCAAACAACTCGGAATTTTTTTATGACTTGTTCTGGGATGCTCCTACGAAACAGCAAACTGCCAAACACTATAACTCAAAAAACCGCAAAAGATCATTTGGTATTTCACTAGGTGTGAATAGACGAAGATTAAAGCAGAGATATAAACCTCTGCCAATCCTGGTAGCTGATCTGCCAGTTCTTAAGATAGAACTGTTGGAGTGTCTCCGGCGCACGAGTGGTAACCTGGTAAGCACAACGATGATAAGTTTCGCGTGCTCCCAGAGTTTCGGTGTTGATACTCACAGCACAAAATTTATCCAGCCAGCTCTGTTGCAGAGTTTTACCCAGATCTGTGACGATTTCTTTACTGATGGTTTCGATCCAGTCTTTATCGCTGATCACGACAGGATTGGAGGGAGTAAGGCCTGCGCTAGGGAAGTTCTCATTGTGGCGATCTCTTTGAAATTGAAAGGTCTGTTTGAAGTCCATGGAAAAGGTCTGTTTGTCCAGGCGCGCTTGAACTTTTCCGTTAAGGAGCTTTTCCGCGGAGAGGGCCGTTGCGTTGTAAGAATGATATCTGGTTTCGGGGCGATATTTTGTCACAGTGACGGTTTCAGTGCCATCATTGTTGTCAACCACGTGCTCGGAAGGGGCCGTTCCTCCGAGGACTGCTAGAAAATTCAAGACGCCTTGAGCCCCGTTGTTTTTGTTCGGATCTTTAACGCGCTTAAAAGTCTCCTTATAGGGTATTTGCACAGTGTATTCTTGCACCCGGTGCACTGGAGTTTCAGAGACCTTCGATGAAAAAAGACCTTCTGTTTGAAGATCCAAGTTGGCGTTTCCTTGAGCGTCGTACCATTTAGAATGCAGAAAAGCAGCCTCGATATTTTTGTTCAGAATATCCTCGAGATCTGGAGAGAGCTGTTGAACCTTGGACTCAATCTTGGTGCTCTTAAAAAGGGCCACGGAGTTTTTAAGCTTTAAGGATTTAAGAGGGATCTGCCAGGCAGCGCAAGTCTGTTGCAGCCAGAGCGCAGTGTAATACTCATGGCTTTTTAAGGAGTTGTGCGTGTTTTTACAGAACTTGAGGGCTTCAGTATAAATTTTATTTTTCAACAGCGAGAGATTTTGCGCTCGGGCTTCTCCTAAAATGAAGCTGTTCTTGTTAAATTCAATTTGTGCTGCAAGTGGATTTCCGGCTGCGATCAGGCCATGAATTCTCTTTTGCACTCGTTCGGAAAATAGAAGAATTTCCTCTTGCTGAGTTGCGAAGGCCACGCCCGTTGGAAAGACCTGCCAATTGTTTTCCTGCTGAATTATTTTTAAGAGGAGGCTTTCGCTCTCACCAATATTTTCCCCTAAGCGCAGGAGGCGAACGTCAATGAGCTTGCGGTTCAACCACTCTTGCTGTGCCTGGCGCAGCCCTTCTTTCGCTTCGCCGTCATCAGCATTGTTTTGAACGGCTTTTTCGAAAAGAGTCAGAGCTTTTTCATATTGTCCCTCTTCGAGAGCTTGATAACCCTGTTTGCTTAAGCTGGCACAGCCGGTAAAAATAGCAAGGTAAAGAAGGCATAAAGCCATGTTTAAACTTATTACTCTCAGCATAAAATCCCTCTTTAAAACATAAGAAAGCATAAGGCTGGGAAATAACAAATTCTAGCTATAATGCAGATGATAAATCGTTTAGCATTGTCATGGAGGCTTCGAGATAAGGACACTCAGCTCTCGAGATGGATGATGCCCCCTCTTCCAATCAAAAATATTTTGCATTAAGGACCGATTTCTCGGGTCCGTTAAAATGCAAAAGGTAATCAGAGGGCCTTTCTGGGGCGCTTCTTTTGAATGTTTTTTCAAATAACCCGAGGAGATCTTAATGAAAAAGATGCTGCTATTTCTTTGTACTAGTTTGATTGCTGCCAGGCTTCCTTTGCTGGAAGCTCAAGATCTTGAAATAAGTACTGTTTCTCCAGACCATTGATTGCATTTGACCTCGAGAGCGGGTAAAAGAGCCTCTTTTAAAGGAACTCTCCCATGATCAGTACAAATAACGTAAGCTTGCGCTTTGGTGGTAAAAAACTTTTTGAAGATGTGAATGTGAAGTTCACCCCGGGCAATTGTTACGGTCTGATTGGTGCCAATGGTGCTGGGAAGTCCACCTTCTTAAAGGTGCTTTCCAAAGAGATCGAGCCGAATACAGGAGAGGTTCATATTGCTTCGACTTTGCGTCTTTCGATCCTCAAGCAGGACCACTATGCCTATGACGAGTTTACGGTTTTGAAAACGGTTCTGAAAGGCAATGAGCGTTTGTACAAAGTCATGGAGGAGAAAGACGCTCTTTATGCAAAGGCTGATTTTTCGGAGGAGGATGGTGTGCGGGCCTCTGAGCTGGAGACGGAGTTTGCAGAGTTAAACGGCTGGGAGGCGGAATCTGAGGCTGCCGTCATGTTGGCCGGTCTTGCTATTCCTGAAGATTTGCATGGAAAATTGATGAAGGAGCTGACCGGGGGAGAAAAAGTCAAAGTTCTTTTGGCTCAGGCCCTTTTTGGTCGACCTGATATTTTACTGCTCGATGAGCCGACGAATCACTTGGATATCTATGCGATTCAGTGGCTGGAAGAGTTCCTGCTCAATTTTGAAAACACGGTTATTGTGATTTCGCATGATCGCCATTTTTTAAATAAGGTGTGTACACATATTGCGGATATCGATTTTGGTAAAGTGACTACTTATACCGGGAATTACGATTTCTGGCGGCAGGCCAGTGAGCTTAATCAGCGGCTGCGTGCTGACCAGAATAAGAAAAGTGCTGATAAGGCGGAGGAGTTGAAATCATTCATTGCGCGCTTTAGTGCCAACGCCTCCAAGTCCCGTCAAGCATCGTCTCGTCAGAAGCAATTGGAAAAATTGGAATTCAATGATCTTCCGGCCTCATCGAGGAAGCAGCCTTTTATCGGCTTTGATATCAAGAGGGAGCTGGGAAATGATATCCTCGTGGTTGATAAGATCACCAAGACTTGGGAGGGGGAGACTCTGTTAAAAGATGTCAGTTTCTCTCTCAAAAAAGGGGATAAAGTGGCTTTGCTGGGAAGAAATGATCTGGCGAAAACTCTGCTTTTGGAGATTCTTGCTGGAGAACTTGCTGCGGATTCCGGAAGCTATGCTTGGGGTATCACCACATCGATGAGTTATTTTCCTACGGATAATTCTAAATACTTTGCTGGTAATGAGGAGACTTTGGTTGACTGGCTTCGTCCTTTTTCTACAGAAAAGGATGAGACTTTTCTGCGTGGCTTTCTGGGAAAGATGTTATTCAGTGGCAGTGATGCCTTGAAGCAGCCCAAGGTGCTATCTGGAGGAGAAAAGGTTCGCTGCATGTTTTCAAAGATGATGCTTTCCGGAGCCAATATCCTGATTTTGGATGGGCCGACCAATCACTTGGATTTAGAGAGTATCACGGCTGTTAATGAAGGGCTGAGTCGCTTTAAGGGAACGGTGATTTTCACCTCGCATGACCACGAGCTGATTCAGACGGCCACCAATCGCATTATTGAAATCGATCGGGGTGTGGTCTATGACAATCACATCAGTTACGAAGAGTATTTGGCGTCAAAAGCTCATTAGAGTTATGAATGCTACCTAGCTAAAAGACGTAAAAAATATCTGCTCTGTGTGGAGCTACGGCGATGACATCTCCTGGCTTTCGCTGCGAGCAGACTTTACGTTTCTCTTAGTGCCCACTACGCTTAACAATATGAGAGCGATCAAAAATTCGACTTATATTGTTAACAGTCTCTTTCTTTTAGTCTTCTCTTTCATCTTCTTGATGTGCACAGAGAGTTTTGCTGCCCCAGCAGATCATGTTCCGGGACAATATCTGGTAAAATTGCGAGCGGGGGCTTTGCAGGCCTCTCATATTCACAGGCTTCGCGCCTTGGGTATCAAGGTGAGTGATCCTATTCCGGAAACAAATATTATCGTTGTTGAGCGCAGTACGAGGGAATCCGCGAAGGAAGCTATCAAGATTATAAAACAAAATCCCCTCGTGGAGTATGCAGAGCCGAATTATATTTTTCGAGTGAATCGCCTTCCCGAAGACCCTCTTTTTTCTAAGCAATGGGCTTTGCGCAACGTCGGACAAAGAGATGATTTTGGTGAGGCCGGGATTGCGGGTGTTGATATTGGAGTGGAAGGCGCTTGGGATCTCGAGACGGGTTCTTCCGATGTGGTGGTGGCGGTGATCGACACGGGAGTGAATCTTCAGCTTTCTGATTTGAAGTCCAACCTCTGGATCAATACAGCTGAGCGAGATGGACTGACGGGAGTGGATGATGACGGGAACGGTTGGATTGATGACGTCAATGGATATGACTTTGTCAATGCGAAGGCAGAGCCTCTCGATGATCTAGGGCATGGTTCGCACGTGGCTGGGATTATTGGTGCTGCGGGAAACGATGGTCAGGGAATGACGGGAATCAGTTGGAAAGTTCGTTTGATGCCGCTCAAAGCTTTGGGAAGGTCGGGTGAAGGGACCAGTCAGGCGGCCATTGAGGCCATTCATTATGCTATTCGCATGGGGGCTAAGATCATCAACGCTTCTTGGGGAGGCTCTCAGTCTTCCCAGCTCGTCGAGGAAGCCATTCGGGAGGCTTCTGACAAAAATATTTTGTTTGTAGCGGCGGCTGGTAACAGTGGTACTGATAATGATCAGCGGCCTCATTTCCCGGCCAGCTATTCTGTTCCATCCATTATTTCTGTGGCAGCTGTGGATCCTCAGGGAAAGTTGGCTTCATTTTCCTGTTATGGAAAAAAATCTGTTCACATAGCCGCTCCAGGGACACGCATTTTGAGTGCGAGTTTGAAGGGCTATGTATCGCATTCGGGAACTTCGATGGCGGCACCTCATGTGAGTGGTGTGGCTGCTTTAGTTTTATCTCGAGAACCTCATCTTTCCGCACTCGAAGTAAAAGAGAGATTGCTAGAGACAGCAAGGCCGATGGATTCTTTACTCTGGAAAACAGTCTCTAAAGGTATCGTCAATGCAAACTATGCTTTACGAAAAGAGATTCCTCCTCCAGCTTTCGGAGATCCGGCTCATTGGGAGAAAGTAAAAATATTGAATTTTTCAACAACTCATCCTTATGAAAATCAAAAAGAACTGGAGTGGGTGGTAAAGATTCCTGGGGCAAAAAGAATTTCTTTATATTTTGAAAAGTTTGAAACAGAAGATCCCTATGACCGAGTGACCTTGTTTAATGCAAACGGAGTGAAGATTCAAAGTTTTGCGGGGACAGAAGGGTTGGGATGGACTCAGCCTTTATCTGGAGACACTGTCAAAATAGTTTTTCGATCCAATGCGCGAAATAATTTTTACGGTTTTGATCTGACTCGGGCTGCTTATCAGTGATTTCACTCTCAGAGAGTTTTCTATTGAGCAAAATCAAAATAAAGATAAGTCGCGAGTTTCATCGAGATGAAAAAATATTGGCTCTCATAAGTCTGCATGGAAAATAGAAAAATGAGTCCAGTTTTATTTTGCACCTCTTGTTTTGCAATTTTCAATTATGTTAGGTTGTTTAGATGAAGCTAATATTTTTAATAATAATAAATATAGTGTTCTCTCAGGGTACCCCCCCCTATAAAATAAAATCTCACGTTTCTTCTTCCTCTAAAAAATCCAGTAGCAGTAAAAGATTTATTTCCAGTGAGGCCCTGTCTCTGCCTTGTGAAGAGCAGGCGTTAAATACTCTTGCGGACATCGGGACGCCCCAAGAGTGGCATGAGATTCATTTTTCTAAGGGAATGGTTTCAGGAGTTCGAGTCTTTAAGTCGCTTGTGGCGGGACGAGAGGGCAGCTATCTCCGGCTTTCTTTTTCTCGTGATAAAATTCGAATCGACAGAGTGAGTGATAAGTTGTCTACATCTTACTCTTACGATGCCACACGCGGTTGTGTTGGGACTGTCGACTCGACAGTGAGTCAGGGTAAAGAGTCGTCACTCTCTGAACAATACAGTGACTTTGATTTAAAAAAAATCATGAATGTCAGCCGCAGTCAGAAGGAAAAAAATTACTTATTTTACGTATGGTCTCCGTCGATGAATCTCTCTATTGTCGGAGTTAACGAACTGAGAAGGGCCTGTCAGCAATTTGGTTATGAACTTATTGTTGTAGCGGATCCAATGGCTTCGGCGAAGGATATCAGAAAAATTCTCTATTCACAGAATTGGCCGGCTTCCTATGGGAAGCAACTCACGTCTGAAGAATTGAAGAGTTACAACTTCCTTGTGCATTTCCCAGCTCTTTTGATTTTGAAAGACGGAGCCATTCAAGGGGAAGTTCGTCCTGGTTATGATGAACCTGAAAGACTAAAAAATTTTTTAAAACAAATTAGATAATAGGAAGTCACTATGAAGAGTGTTCTTTTGATTGCTCTTGGATTTATGAGTTTGTATTCCTATGCGCAGAGGCGGGAAGTCGGGAGATCAGCTCAAGGAGATGGTTCCGGGAGAGAGGTTTGTGAATACGGGAGTAGTGGTACGATCAAAACATCGACGCCCTCTGAAACTCCCAATTACTTCTTTAGAACTTTCAATCACGGCGGGAAAGAGTATGTATCTTATGCCGGAAACGCAGGACTCTATTTGCTGGATTTAAAATCTGGAAAGGAGCATTTTTTTACAGGGCCTTATGATCCTGTCCCTTTGGGAGAAGATATTATCACTGTTCCTGATGAGATGCGAGGTATAACCTTGTATTCTGTTAAATCCATCTTAGCCGGACAGAATAGGCC
>JBCECD010000035.1:0-12675 GCA_039206745.1 Bdellovibrio sp.
ATCCCCCTGGAACACATTCTAAATTCCACGGATTGCGAACAGCTCCATGATAAGAGGTTTCATTGGAAGAACCCATCGCAAACTCATCTTGATTGAGTTTCCCCATCACCACAATGCCGGCTTTTTTCAAACGAGCCACCACTGTCGCATCGTAAGGCGGAACAAAGTTTTCCAGAATTTTTGAGCCTGCTGTAGTTTTCAAACCTTGAGTGCAAAACATCTCTTTAATACCGAAGGGCACTCCGGCCAAGGGACCGACATCCTCACCTTTAGCAAGTCGGGCATCGAGAGCTTCCGCTTCCTGGATTGCTTTTTCATTTTTGCTAGTGAAAGAGTTCAACTTTCCATCGAGGCTTTCTATACGTTTTTGAAAGTGCGTCGCCACTTCTTTGGCGCTGACTTTTTTTGCTTTCACCGCCTCAGCGATTTCTGTCATTGTTGCAAATGTTAAATCCATTTTCGTTTCCTTTACACCACAGGCGGGACTTTAAAGAGGTTTCCAGCACGAGAAGGAGCGTTGCTCGTCATTTCTTCCGCCGTATAATTTTGTTCAGCTTGATCCTCACGCCAGCAGGCTTCAATTTCGGTGGGCGTGATCAAAGGCTCCACACCAGTTGTGTCAATCTTTGAGATTTGCTCAAAATGTCCCAGGGCCTTGGCCAGCTGAGTGCTATATTCTTGAGCTTCACTTTCCGTTACATGCAAGCGCGCCAGTTTGGCGATATGCTCGATGGTTTTTTTATCAATCACAGGGAATCTCCTTCGCGGGATAAGAATCCCCTAAAATAGACAAAAAACATGCTTTCGTCACCAATTGGGCGATGCATCTATTCGTGACTGGGCCTTTGGGAATGATAAATTCGCTTCCATGTCTAAGAAGCGTCACGAAGAACTCAAGAAAATCCTCTCCCACCATGACTATCTCTATCACGTTTTGGATCAACCTGAGATCTCGGACTATGAGTACGATCAACTCTTTCACGAGCTGTTGGAAATAGAGAAAAAGGAAAAGGGACTCAATTTATCAGATTCCCCCTCGCAAAGGGTCGGAGCGGCCCCCCTATCCGCCTTTGAAAAGGTGGCACACCGCCTGCCAATGCTGTCTTTGGCCAATAGCTATTCACCGGAAGAGCTGTTTGACTTTGATGAAAGAGTGAAAAAGTTTCTGCGCACAGACCAGGAAGTTGAATACCTTTGCGAACCCAAATTTGACGGTCTTTCCATGGAGTTGGTTTATGAAAACGGCCACCTCGTCAGAGCTCTGACTCGCGGAGATGGAACTGTCGGCGAGGATGTCACCCAGAATGTGCGCACCATCCGCGGCATTCCCTTGCGCTTAAAAGTCAGCACACCGCCGCCTTTATTGGAAGTGCGGGGTGAGGTTTTGATGTATAAAAATGACTTTGCTCGCCTGAATGAAACCCAGCAGGAAAGTGGTCAACAAACTTTTGCCAACCCTCGCAATGCCTCGGCGGGCTCTGTGCGCCAGCTTGATTCTCGTATCACGGCTTCACGCCCTCTGCGCTTTTATGCCTATGCCCTGGGCGCCGTTGAAGGTGTGGATTTTAAAAATCAATTTGAGATTGAAAGCTATTTTGGTGAGGTCGGCATTCCCTCTTTAATCCAGCAAAAAAACTTCCCTCTGGTGAAAGTCTGTCAGGGGCCTCAAGCTGTGATCGACTACTATCATCATGTCGAATCGCTTCGCTCCAGTTTGCCCTTTGATATCGATGGCATTGTGATCAAGGTGAACTCTCTGCGCCTGCAAGACGACCTCGGGCTGGTCGCGCGCAGTCCGCGCTGGGCCACCGCCGCCAAATTCAAACCGGAACAGGCTCAGACTGTGATTGAAAATATTCTCGTTCAAGTCGGACGCACCGGCGCTCTGACTCCTGTTGCTATCATGAAGCCGGTGAAAGTGGGGGGCGTGACCGTCACCAATGCCACTCTTCATAACCAAGATGAAATCAATCGCAAAGATGTTCGCCCTGGTGACACCGTGATCATTCAAAGAGCGGGCGATGTGATTCCTGAAGTGGTCTCTGTCATTCTCGATAAACGACCTGCCGACAGCCAGCCTTTTCAAATGCCAATCCATTGTCCCGCCTGTGGATCTGACACCATGAAGGCTGAAGATGAAGTGGTCACTCGTTGTATCAATCCGCTTTGTATTGCAGTTCTTAAAGAGTCTTTAAAACACTTTGTCGCTCGACGCGCGATGAATCTCGATAAGATTGGCGATCGTTTGATTGAAACCCTCGTCGATCATAAGCTGTTGACTCGCTTCTCAGATTTTTATCGCCTGACCAAAGAACAACTTCTCAGCCTTGAAAGGCAAGGCGAGAAGTCCACCGACAATATTATAAAGAGCATCGAACACAGCAAATCCACCACTCTGGCGCGGTTTATTTTTGCATTGGGTATTCGTTTTGTGGGAGAGCAGACGGCCAAACATCTGGCTGATCATTTTCTGACAGTTGATAAGTTTTTAGAAGCCAGTGAAGAAGAGCTACTCCTTGTGCCCGAGATCGGACCGAAGGTCGCAAAAGCCATACGTATCTGGACTGAAAATAAAGTCTTGGTTCAAGAGATTCACGAGATGCTCAAGTTGGGAGTTCAGATCAGCGGTCCCGCGCGCGCTCTCGAGGGAAAGCTTTCAGGAAAGAGTTTCCTGATCACCGGAACCTTACCTGTCAAACGCGACGACGCCAAAGATCTCATCGAAAAAAATGGCGGCAAGATATTAGGCTCCGTTTCTTCTAAACTCAGTTTTTTAGTTGTCGGGGATGATCCCGGCTCGAAAGTGGAGAAAGCTCAGACCTTGGGTGTGGAAATCATTTCCTGGGAAGATCTGCAAAAAATGCTTCATTAAAACTCATGAAACAAGATTATCTGCCATCACGATTTGTGTGACCCCATATAATGAACATGGCAGGTTTTGGAAACAAAAAAGCTCGATGATAAATCGAGCTTTTTTTGAATTCACTTAATTGTTCATCACCAATTAGAGGTGATCGATCACGATATCACGAGCCATCACAGTTTTACGGCCATCAGCTTTCGCGCTTTCCACTCCTTTGAGGCAAAGTTGCTCAATGGCTTTGCTGAGGACATCAATCGTCTCAGCAGAAGTGTTCATTTGGCCTTTTTCTTTGATAAGTTTTTTTACTTTGCTTGTTACTACAAGTACGTCTGCCATGATTAAACCTCTCCATCCATGTTATTCGAACAATAAAAGGTTTGCATAGCCCCATAAAATTGACAATATGAAACCTTCCTGCGGCGCAATACACCTAGCCCCGAGTGGGGCTTTGGAGAATCTCAGACTTACCGTCCACAAAACGATAGAGCTCCGCCTGGCGGTCCCCATTTTCGACAGGGAAAATCCATACAAAAGTTTTTTGATCCAAGGGCTTTGTGCACTCCACATCGAGAAAGGCTGGCGACCAACACCCGCTGTTGAGATGCTCCACCGAACCAATCATTTCATGCCTTGTGTGATGAGTGTGACCAAAGACAATTCTCTTGGCCTTTGTGATGGCGCTGGCCATTGCCAACACTCGATCATCCGGTTCTTTGTAGCCTGAAACCAAAGAGGTGATCGACTTGCTGTAAAAAAGGAAAAAGGGCAGCAACAAAAACAGCGGAATAAAGGCCCAGAAAAAAGAGATCTCGTACACCGAGCGGGTGAAAACCATCAGTTGGAAAATCAAAAAGAATGTCACAAAGATAATAAAGGCTCGGTCCAACCACAGCTCGCGTGCCAACAAAAAAGGATTGCTGGCTGCCGGTGCGACAAAAAGCTCTTTCAGCTCTCGCACCATGCGCGGCTCCGCATTGGCTCTTTCCGCAATATCTTCAATGCGATCTTCAATCGTCAGAGGATTGCGAATCGGCGCAGCCAAACGATCAAAAAATGAATGCAGAAGTGTGACCACAGCCCCCCAAAACCACGTAAACACCAGCCCCGGTTGAGCTTTGGCAACATACTTGAAAAAGAAACGGATATATTGGGGCAACGTCATGATGTAGTTGGTATCCACATGCGGGTTAAAAAATCCCATGCCATTCATGATATAGCGACAAGCCAGATTACCAAACGGAAGCTTCAACGAGACAAAGTTATACCCTCGAACAAAAGGATTCACGGGGTCTTCGCACATGCAGTAGGGATCATACTGATTGCCATGCTCAATCAAGGTGTCTTGATTGCTGAGATAGAACCACTCCACAAAGCGAACTTCTTCTTTCTTACCCTCTGGCAGATGGAGATGACGATAAATTTCTTCTTGAACCGCAGGGAAGTGCAACTCGAGATCGTGATTGCCCATCACAAAGACAGCGCGATGACCCCGCATAATAAACTCACGCAGAGATCGCACAAACTCCGCATGGTCATTCAAAATCACTTCGATTTTAAATCGGGACCTTTCTTCGCGCGGAAAAAGTCCGCGCTGTTCTTCTAACCAATTCACGCGAAAAACAGGCTCATCGGGGAGTCTGAGAACACTGTCGAAGTCAAAGATGTCTCCATTCAAAACCAGCTCCACCTTGGCTCCCTGCGCTTTTTCTTCAATGTGCCTCAAAAAAATCTCAAAGGTTTCATCGAAGAAAAACTGCTTGGTCTTGAACTTCTTCCACAGAGGAAAACGTACATTCACAGGCTCCGCTTCGCAAAGATGCAAGTCGCTAATAATCGCCGTGTAGTCGGCCTTCCTAAAATCAGAATAAGTATGTGAAAAAGCAGTGGGCAAATCATCCTCCCAAGAATATGATCATGCAGATGAACGCATTTATCAAGAATCTCCAGACACCTATCGCTATTGTTGGAATGGGAAAAAGCGGAGAGGCCGCACGCCGACTCCTGATTCAGGCCGGTATAACACCTAATTCCATCGTCACTTTTGATGCAAAGCTGATATCGGCTAACTTTCAAGATCCCACGATTCTGATGGCCCAGGTTCAACCCCGTACTTTGATAGTCTCACCTGGTGTTCCTTTGGCCACACCTTGGATTGCACTCGCCCGTCAGCAGGGAGTGCGCATCACCAGTGAGCTGTCTTTAGCCTGCTCTTTTCTCACAACAGAGAAATTAATCGGCGTCACGGGCTCCGTGGGGAAGAGCACTACTGTGTCTCTTTTGGGGGCCGGACTTCAGGCCTTTTCCTCAAGTAGTTTTGTGGGAGGCAATCTGGGAACTCCCTTTGCCGATTACGCTGCTGATATTGTCGAAGAAAAACGGCCTCCGGCAGATTGGGTGGTCCTGGAGCTTTCCAGCTATCAACTGGAAAACTGTGAAAATTTAAACTTAAACTATGGAGCCATCACCTATTTTTCACCCAATCATCTCGAGCGGTACAGCGATCTGGAGCACTACTACAAAACAAAGTGGACCCTTCTCAATCACACCCAAAGCTCTGTGTTCCTTAACAAGAATGGGGGCGATCTTGTTTCCTATTCTCAAACTCACCCCGCCCTTTCATCTCAGATCCCTCTGCGCATTGTTTCCAAACACGATCCGGAGTTGGCTTCTCTTAACTTAACAAAAGCTCTTCTGATTGGAGAGCACAATCAAGACAATCTCGCATTGGCTTCTGCATTGGCTTTGGCTGCGGGATGGCCTCATTCAGCCATTGAGGCGATGAAAAGTTTCCGTGGACTTGCACATCGCCTTGAAAATTTAGGTGAGCACAAAGGAATTCGTTTTATTAACGACAGCAAGGCCACAGCGATGGAAAGCGTTCTCATTGCAACCGCAGCCGCTCACAGCACCTTATCTTCCGGCGGCACTTTGCATCTTCTTCTGGGAGGGCGAGATAAAAACTTGCCTTGGGAAAATCTCAGCACGCTGACGGGGTTTTCTCCCATCTCCTTTACTTTTTTTGGTGAGTGCCGTGAGATCGCGCAGAAAAAATCTCGTCTGCCGGGATCTGCTTTCACTCAATTGCACGAAGCTCTGGACGCTTTAAAAGCTCAAGCTCGACCGGGTGACACTATTTTATTAAGCCCCGGAGGAACCAGCTTGGATGAGTTTAAATCTTTTGAAGATCGCGGTGGGTTTTTCAAAAATGCTGCGACCTCTTGGTAAAATACTGTTAGCCCTCAAGCCAAGAGGGCATTAGGCGTCTCCTGGTTGGGATCACTCACAAGCCTATGGCCCAAACAATGAAGGGTCCCGTGCACTCTTAATTTCGGAAACTTAAGATAGAAAGTGAATTGGCATCCACAGGCAAAACCTGTGAGTGCATTTTTTGCGTTCGCTGCCCCAACACCACGACTTCATGAATATCCTCAGGGACATTGTACAGAATGAATCCACCACCCATTATGCCTTTGCGATTTTGCAGAAGGCGACCCTGCATATCAAAATACACGATGGAGTTCTGATCAAAATTATCATAACCCGCCAAATAGACTTCAAAATCCTCATCGGGTACAAAACCCACAATAACACCCGCACTCGGATGATCATCCAACTTCAAGAAGGTTTTAATAGATCTCAACCATGACCATTGCACCAAAGGAATATGGAGATACTCGTCCTTATCACGATACAAATAGCGGGCCGCTATATAATCTGTGCCTTCCGGTTGCACTCTCATCATTCCCAAGCGCTGAACCTGAGGCAAGCGAACCACCGCTGTTCCATCTTGAACCTCAACTGATTCTTGCAAACTCTGTATCGTCACCGTTGCAGATCTCGGCTCACCGGTGAAAGCATCATACAAACGCAAAGGCACTGACTCTGATTTGATTGAGGACTCGATATCTCCCTGAGCCACCGCACCCTCTTCAACCACCACATTTTGATAGCCAAAGATGGAGTCTCCTCGTGTCGCTAAGAGGGATTGAAATCCCAACGGTGCGTCGACAAAAGCATAAAGACCATTTTCACTGGTGGCTTTCAAGGATGGATCTGGGATGAGAAATTGATTGAAGTAAACCGGCTGCAATCCTTCATCCGCCTCCACTGTCACCTCAATACCCGCAACAGGTTTGCCATCCAAAATCGCTTTTCCCCAGATGATCGATGGTTGCTCTGCGAATGTCAGATTGCGCTGTTGGGCAATGATATTTTCCAACGCTTTCATCATAGATTCAGGATAAAGCTGGGAGCGAAACTCCTGCCCCGAGACAATGATGGATGTGGTCTGATAGTGGTGAGGAGCTGCCACTCGCATCACTGTCGTAGATCCTTTGGCGACATTGTCCATGCTCACAGTGCCATCTTTTCTGACTGGCACATCGCTCACACCCTTAACAAAAGTCACACGACTTTGCGCTGGAGCCACATCATCTGCTTTAGGGTTGTAGGCACTCGTCACGATTCCCGAATAGTCCGGGTGCGGAGTGATCTTGAGTTTAGGACCATTTTCTCCCGAAGTCGCAGTCACTTTATTAAGGCGGATAGATCCCTCTCCCAATGTCTTGCCTTCACGGCTGACCAGACGAGCGACCACAGAACCTGTTGTGCTCTCGACCGAAATTTTATAAAGGCCCTGCTGCAAATCAACTCGCCCCAACTCTTTTAAGATGCCCTCATCGCTGCGACGAATCTCGATGTGATGATCATTGGTGATAGCCAAACCCCCGGTGATTTCCAGAGGTCCGACAATGGTTTGCATCGAGGGCAAAAAGCCGTTTTCAGTATTTTGTTTTTCTTCGACCTCTGTATCTGTAGCAGAGGGAAGAGAATGCGAACCAGAGTATCCTATAGCAGTGCGAACCTGAGCTGCCGGAACGGACGTCACATGATGACCTTGATTGTTGACAGCGGCGACATAGACACCGGGGTGCGTGGACGCCTCTGAATCTCGAGATGTCTTTTCGATCACTTCACGAGCTCTGTCGGCAAAGCTTTGCTCTTCCCAACTCTGAGCTAAAACCTCATTTCGATAATGAGCTTCACGCAGACGTGCTGCTTGAGCCCGCGGCAACTGCTCAATCCAACTCATATCTTCCTGCGATTGAGAGTCTCGGGTTGCAACAGATCCATGACCCACAAGTTCCACACTTTTCCGCACAACCATTTCAGGCAATTCGATTCTATGAGAAAGCAGAGGTGGAGTGAGTGTTTTCGTTTCCACTGTCGCCAAGGTCACCGGAGTTTTATTGGCAATAGAAGTCCATTCCGCAATTTTTTTTTCTGACTCGAGAACTTCTTCAAAGGCGATATGAGGAGGAGAATTTTTGTACGCCTTAATCACCAATGCATCATGAACAATCAGAAATTTCTGACTGTTCATAGGGCTGGCCCACAACGTGAGTCCGGCAATAATAGCAAGCGGCCATAACCACTTCAGCTGCATTCCTTGCAACAAAAGTCCTCCGTGATGGCTTTATTTTATTTAGAAGGAACGAAAGTCGTCAATGACGTTACGCGAGTCGCGACTTTGGTTAAGCGCCTGTTGAATCTTTTCGGCAATGATTTCAGCTTGACCATCGTCGCGTCCAGTTAAGTCAAATTCACCCTCAGCGTTGCGGGATTCAATAAAAACTTCAACTTGAACATCGTAGGGACGGCGATCACCCAAAACTTTGACATGAGTGTAATAGCGCTCCCGGGCCATATCCATTTTTTCGATCTTTTTATGCTTTTTATCGTAGAAGTGAGACAGGATCTCCCGCCCATTCTCGCTCACCGCCCTCGGTTGTCCCATAACACTGACGATGGCACGGCGAGTTTCACTGACACCCAAAGGAGTTTCTCGCAAAAGAACTCCCCCAGTCTGGCACCCCACCAGAAGCCAGCTTGTTAAAATAAATGAAAGAAGGGTTGAGCAGCCCTTCATTATTTTTTCTGTCCTTTATTCCAATCATCCATGAACTGCTTAATACCTTTGTCTGTAAGAGGATGATGCGTCATCTGCTGCATCACTTTAAAAGGAATTGTTGCAATGTCAGCACCCATTTGCGCTGCCACCTGGATATGCATAGGACTTCTTACGCTCGCCACCAAAACTTCGGTTTCAAAGTCGTAGTTCTGATAGATCTGAATAACCTGATCCACCATCTGCATGCCCTCAACTCCAATGTCATCCAAACGCCCGACAAAAGGAGAAACCATTGTCGCTCCCGCTTTTGCCGCCAACAAAGCCTGCATAGGAGAAAAAACCAGAGTCACATTTGTTTTAATACCTTCTGCCGTTAACTTCTTAACTGCGATCATTCCATCTTCACACATCGGAATTTTCACCACGACATTGGAAGCAATCTTAGCCAGTTCTTTTCCTTCTTTCACCATTTCCTCAGCCTGAAGACTGATCACTTCGGCGGAAACAGGGCCCGAGATTTCTTTACAGATAGTTTGAATGATTTCGTGAAAGGGTTTTCCCACTTTGGCAATCAACGACGGGTTCGTCGTCACACCATCAACCCAGCCTCGCAGATTGGCTTGTCTAATTTCTTCAATATCAGCGGTATCAATGAAAAACTTCATGGCAACTCCTGTGGTTCTTGCACTCCAGTTTTACGTTGCTCACCTCTAAAAATCAACCAGGCTTTTCCCTTGCATATAAAACTCGGCCTCCTTGGCGGGGGGCGCAGTCCGGGAAATCTCACTGAGATTCTTTTGATAGATAGGGTGCTCATATTGCCCCCAGGCCTCCGCAGAGCAGCGAATGATCAGCGGATCTTGGTGCAACCGTGGATAAGGCAATGTCAGACGGGGAGACATCAAAACAATATCGTCGAATGTCAAAAGCGTTAATTCTGAATGATTTTTCTGAGAAAGCCCGGGGCTGCCATTCTCACACAGCGATAAAACCATGTGCAAAGATTGATCAACACTCATGAGCGTGGCAAAACGAATCACAAACTCCAGCCGAGCACTCATATCCACTCGCTCCCGGGTCAAATATCTTTTATAAACAGAAGAGATCGCCGTGATATCGCCACGCTCGAGCAGTTTTTGCACCAAGCCTCGCGCGTGATCCACACCGCCTACCAGATCCAAGGTCGCATGAATAAGAGCCGAATGTCGTGTTAAATCCATCTTCCCTTACCCAAACAAAACATCTCGCATTTGATAAAGTCCTGGTTTTTTTTGCGTGATCCACTCAGCCGCCCGCACAGCGCCCTTGGCAAAAACCGCACGATTTAAAGCTGTGTGCTCAAAAACCAAAACCTCTTCATCGCTCATGGAGTAAATTTTATGTATGCCGAAAATACCGCCACCACGAATAGCCACTGGCTCCGGCAACTTTCTTTGCATCACTTTTTCTAAATTCTCCTGCAAAGTCAGAGCTGTTCCGGAAGGTTTGTCTTTCTTTTTATTGTGATGAAATTCTTCAATTTGAAAATCAAATTGCGGCAGAGAGGATAAAACCTTTAAAGCTTCATTCAAGACCGCCACACCCATGCTCATATTTGAAGACCATAGGATGGGAATCTGTTTGCTGTATTCAGCAAGCAAATCCTTTTCTTTCTGCGTGAAACCCGTTGTTCCACTGACAACAGGCTTTTTGTGAGCCGCGGCCCTTTGTAAAACCTGCTCCAAAGCCTCCGGAGAGGAGAAGTCGATCCACACATCCACTTCCGCCAAGACAGAGCTTTCTTCGCTCTCTCCTCGGCGGTAAAAATAAAAAAGCTCGCAGGAAGGATGGCTCTCCAAAACCTTGACGATCTCCTGACCCATGCGGCCTGAAGCGCCCAGCAGGCCGACCTTTATTTTTTTCACAGAAGCCCCACTTTTTTCATTTCTGCTTTGAGGTTTTCAGTATGGGCCGGAGCCAACTCCACCAAAGGCAAACGCAGACTGGCCGAATCCAAAACACCCATCAGCTCCAAGGCCTTCTTCACTGGAATAGGGTTGGCTTCAACAAAAAGGAGATTGATCAAAGGCGTGTATTTCTGAATGTCAGCGCGAGCTTGCTCAAGCTTTCCTTCAGCAACCCATTTTTTCCACTGTACCATCTGTTTTGGAATCACGTGTGTTGCCACTGAAATCACACCATGTCCACCGGCGGCCAGAAACTCCACATACGTGCCATCATCTCCCGACAACAGAACAAAATCTTTTCCGCAAGCGGCAATAATCTCTTTGGCAAAATCAATTTTTCCCGTCGCCTCTTTAATACCAATCACTCCTGAGACCTGGGCCAGATCACGAATGGTGCTGGTCTCCAGCGATGTGATCGTTCGGCCCGGCACATTGTAAAGCACCGTCGGAATTTGAATCGCTGCGGCCACACTTTTAAAGTGCTCGTAGAGACCTCTTTGCGGAGGCTTATTGTAATAGGGGACCACAACTAAAACCGCATCAGCTCCCCATTCTTGAGCGCGCAGCGAATCCTCCACACTTTTTGCCGTGCTATTGGATCCCGTTCCCACAATCAAAGGCGTGTGAGCACCACAAAAAGATCGCACATGTTTAAAGAGCTCGCCCACTTCCGTCGCGGTCAGTGTCGGGCTTTCAGCCGTGGTTCCGTTCACCACAAAACCAT
Organism: Bdellovibrio sp.; assembly: GCA_039206745.1. Lineage (GTDB taxonomy): Bacteria > Bdellovibrionota > Bdellovibrionia > Bdellovibrionales > Bdellovibrionaceae > Bdellovibrio. The sequence continues at coordinate 11,445 of JBCECD010000035.1, forward strand.
CCACACCGCCATCTAACTGCTGTTTCAACAGACGGTCTAAAGATTTAAAATCAATTTTTCCATCACGAAAAGGCGTTACCAACGCCGTAAAGGTCCCTTTGAAATTTTTCACTTCATCACCTCTAAATTATATTGAAATTCTCCGATAAAGATCGCCTCACCCAACATCAAGGGTCGCACCTCTCCCTCGGGAAAGGTCACTCGCAATGAGCCCCCTGGCATTTCCACATTCACCTGCTGCGATTTGCTTTCGTCTGTATAAACCAAAGCCGCTGCCACAGCTCCCGTGCCACAAGCCAAAGTATAATTCTCCACACCTCGCTCATAGGTCACAGCCTTGATTTGCCCCTTGAACTCCTCAGCATAGAAAGTCACATTTGCACCCGCCGGTTTCAAGTCATGATGAGAGCGCACCTCTCGGGCCATCTCCTTCATTCCTTGCACCGTGGAGATATCCTGTACCTTTTGTACCAAATGAGGAACACCGGTGTTCACCAGCGCAAACTTCTCAAAAGAACCCCATCGTGTTTTCAATGCAATCTCTCTTTGTAGAAACCGTGCTTCCGGCATCAGTACACACACCTGATGATCTTTGACAATTTGTGCATCCACCAAACCCGCTCCGGTCAGAAAACGAATCTGGGAATTCGTCGCAGGCTTTAAAACTTCATGACAGTAGCGAGCCGCACAGCGAGCGGCATTGCCACACATCTCCGCCGTGGAGCCATCTGAATTATAAAAATCCCACTTATAGTCAATGTCCTGAGAACCTTCTTCAATCAGTAAAAAACCATCGGCACAAATCCCCTGAACTGGATCACAGATCATTTTAGCAAAATCAGCCCGGCTCATGGAAAGATCTTTTTCCACCTGACTCCAGGCTGAACCCGAGCGCGCATCCAAAACTGCAAACGTATTTCCCGCTCCTGACATTTTGCTGATTTTCAGAGGTAGAGAGGTCACAATTCTTCCCCCCCAGAGGATTCATCCTCGAGATCAGAAGCTCGTTCTTTCGATGGATTTTTCTTTTGCGTGGCCTCTTTGAAAGTGGGCTCACCACGACCCAAAGGTGCCGGATTCAGAGGGGGAAGAGGGCGGCCCTTCACACCACACGCAGTAAAACCTAGCAAAAGAGACAAAAGAATAATTTTAGTCTTGTGTTCCATTCATTCCCTTTAGCTCTGCCTCAACTTCATTGATATGCCGACAGAGCATTGGGTCTATCATATAT